>DAOMFF010000023.1:9387-12645 GCA_035429665.1 Azonexus sp. | reverse complement strand
TGTTGCAGGGCAAGGACTTCCAGAGCATCCACCCGTCGCTGCAGCGCCAGGCCGTGTTGAACATGGCCTATGGGCTCTACGAGGTCTTGCCGGGCAAGATCTACCAGGTGCGCGGCTACGACCTGGCCAACATCAGCTTCGTCAAGGGCGATACCGGCTGGATCATCTTTGACCCGCTGACCGCCAAGGAAACCGCCCGCGCGGCGCTCGAATTCATCAATGAGAAGCTCGGCAAGCGCCCGGTCGTCGGCGTCGTTTATTCGCATTCCCATGTGGACCACTTCGGCGGTGTGCGCGGCGTGGTCGATGAAGCCGACGTCACTAGCGGCAAGGTCAAGATCATCGCGCCCGAGGGCTTCCTCCATGAGGCGATCTCCGAGAACGTCTTCGCCGGCAACGCCATGTCACGCCGCACGCAGTACTCCTACGCCGTGCTGTTGCCGCGCGACCCGCACGGCCACGTGGACCAGTCGATCGGCAAAAATGTGGCCAGCGGCAATGTCGGCCTGATTCCGCCCAACCTGATCATCAGCAAGGACTTCGAGGAAGTGACGCTCGACGGCGTCAAGATGGTGTTCCAGAACACGCCGGACACCGAAGCGCCGGTCGAGATGAACACCTGGTTCCCGCAGTTCAAGGCCTTCTGGGCGGCGGAAAACATCACCGGCACCATCCACAACATCTACACGCCGCGCGGCGCGCCGGTGCGCAATGCGCTGAACTGGTCGAAGCAGATCAACGCCGCACTGTACAAGTTCGGCCAGGAAGCCGAGGTGATGTTCGCCTCGCATAGCTGGCCGCGCTGGGGTAATACACGTATCCAGGAAGTGATGCGGGTTCAGCGTGACACCTACGCCAACCTCAACAACCAGTCGCTGCACTACGCCAACCGCGGCGTGACGGTCAACGAGATCCAGAACGTGTACAAGCTGCCCGACAGCCTGTGGAAGCAGTGGCCCGCGCACAGCTACCACGGCTCGGAGCAGCACAACAGCCGCGGCGTCATCAACCGCTTCCTCGGCTACTGGGACGGCAATCCTTCGACGATCGTCCCGCTCTCCCCGAAGGATTCGGCGCCGCTGTACGTCGAGATGATGGGCGGCTCCGGCAAGATCATGGCCAAGGGCAAACAACTGATCGGCCAGGGCAAGTACCTCGAGGCCACGGAAATCCTGAATCGCCTGGTCTTCGCCGAGCCACGCAACCAGCCGGCCAAGGACCTGCTGGCCGATGCCTTCGAGCAGCTCGGTTACCAGAAGGAGAGTCCGACCCTGCGCAACATCTTCCTGCAGGGAGCCTTTGAACTGCGCAACGGCCTGCCGGGTGGTAACCCGATCAGGACAACCGGACCCGACGTGATTCGTGCCATGTCCACCGAACAATGGCTCGACTTCCTGGGCATCAGCATGGACCCACGCAAGGCCGATGGCATGCGTTTCACGATCAACCTGGTGACACCCGACAATGGTGAAAAATATCTGGTCGAACTGAGCAACGCGACACTGACCAACATCAAGGGCGTGCAGGCCCCGAAACCGGATCTGACGATCACGCTGAACCGCACCGATCTCGACCAGGTGATGATGGGCGCCAGTACCTTCGACGACCTGATCAAGGCCGGCAAGGCGAAGTTCGAGGGTGACCGCAAGCCGTTCGACCAGCTGCGCAGCCTGATGGTGGTGTTCCATCCGAACTTCGAGATGCTGCCAGGCACGGCCCCGAAAGCACCGACGGCAGGCCCGAAGCCGTTCGAAGTGCCCGATCTGCTGCCGCCGAATGCGGCGGGTGACTGAGCGGTAACGCAACCACGGTGCCGCAGCGAGCATGGCTTTTTGCCCGCCTCGCGGCCCTGTGGCTGACCTGACCCGGCGCCCCTGCTACAATCCACAATTGTTCGTATTACGCCCAGTGTTGCCAAAAAGGAGCCCAAGTAATGCATTCGATCCTGCGTAGCGGCACCATGCTATTTGCTGCAGTGCTCCTGCTGTTTGCGGCGCAGGTACGTGCGGCGGACCCGCCCAAGTTCAACGTCGAGCAACTTGACCAGATGCTGGCGCCGATCGCGCTCTTTCCCGATGCGCTGTTGTCGCAGGTGTTGATGGCGACCACTTATCCGAAGGATGTCGCGGAGGCTGCCGACTGGGCGTTCGCCAACCGCAGCCTGAAGGGCGACGACGCCGTCAAGGCGGTGCAGGACAAGCCCTGGGATCCCAGCGTGCAGTCGCTGGTCGCCTTCCCGCAGGTGCTCGCCATGCTCGGCGAAAAGCCCGAATGGGTCCGCGATCTCGGTGATGCCTTCCTCGACCAACCGCACGACGTCATGGATTCCGTGCAATTCCTGCGTTCCAAGGCCAGGGATGCCGGCAACCTGAGTTCCAACGAACAGCAGACCGTAACGATCGAACCCGCGCCGCCGCCCCCGCAGACCATCGTCGTCACGGCACCGCCCCCGCCGGCGCAGATCATCACCATCGCCCCGGCCAATCCGCAGGTCGTCTTCGTGCCCATATTCAACCCGATCCATGTCTTCGGCCCGTGGTGGCACCCGCTGTTTCCGCCCTTCTTCTTCCCGCCGCCGGTGCGTTGGGGATTCGGCTGGAATCCGGTCAGCACCGCCATCTGGTGGGGCGTCGGGATCGGCGTTACCAACGCGCTGTGGGGCGGTGTCAACTGGGGCCGCCGTGACGTCAATATCAACGTCAATCGCTGGAACAACATCAACGTCAACCACCGCATCAATTCGAACAACCGCAACGTGAACTGGAACCATAACCCCGGCAACCGCCGTGGCGTTCCGTATCGTGACATCAACACGCGCAATCGCATGCAGCAGGGCAACTTCGGCGAGCGCGGCGGCCGTCAGGACTTTCGCGGGCGCGAAGATCAGCGGGCGCAGGCGAGAGCAGCGTTGTCCGATCGCGTAGGCGCCGAGAACATGGACCGCGACGCGCTGCGCAACATCGACCGCAGCCAGATTCCGCAACGCCAGCCCGGCGGCACAGGCGCCACGGCGCGTGACCGTGCTGCCGCCATCGACCGCGGCCAGGTGCAGGACCGTGCTGGCAATATCGACCGAAGTCAGGCCCGTGACCGCGCTGCCAACATCGACCGGAGTCAGATTCAGGACCGTGCGGGGAACATTGATCGCAACCAGGCTCGTGACCGCGCCGCCAACATCGACCGAAGTCAGGTTCAGGACCGTTCGGGGAACATTGATCGCAACCAGGCTCGTGACCGCGCCGCCAACATCGACCGGAG
>DAOMFF010000023.1:5468-9287 GCA_035429665.1 Azonexus sp. | reverse complement strand
GCTGTGGAAGCACTGGTCGACAGCCTCGCGCGCAATGACGATGCCGAGATGCGGGCAATTCTCGGCCTCAAATACGACCAACTGTTGTCGCTCGATGACCTTTCGGCCGAGGATCGCCTGGATTTTCTCGCCGCCTGGGCGAAAGGACACCGCATCCTGCGCGACAGCGACACGCTGGCGCACCTCGAAGTGAGCAGCGGCTGGACATTGCCGATTCCGGTAGTGCGTAACGCCAGCGGCTGGGTATTCGACACGCAGGCGGGCAAGGAAGAAATGCGCACCCGCCGCATTGGACGCAACGAACTGGCGGCGATAGAAATCATGCGCGCCTACGTCGAGGCGCAGCGCGAATATGCCGAGCAGGACCGCAACGGCGACGGCATCCGCGAGTTTGCCCAAACGGTATTGAGTTCCCCGGGCAAGTACGACGGTCTCTACTGGCCGACGGCAGACGGCGAGCCAGAAAGCCCGGCAGGTCCCTTGCTGGAGACGAAAGACCTGAAGGACGGCTACCACGGCTACCGGTTCAGGATTCTCAAGGCACAGGGTAAGGCGGCGCCAGGCGGTGCGCGCAGCTATGTGAAAGACGGGCGCATGACCGAAGGTTTCGCGCTGGTCGGATGGCCGGCCCGCTACGGCGAGACCGGCTTGGCGACCTTCATCGTCAACCAGGACGGCGTCGTGTACCAGAAGTACCTGGGTCCCAATGCAGCCGCCATTGCAGGCGCGATGACACGTTTTGACCCCGACGCTTCGTGGACCGCACTTCCCGCACCCTGAGGCAGGCCTGCAACGGGAACCCGGCTGGTTCCGACCGGCAGCCGGGAGCGTGTCATTTTCGAGCGGTTTCGCGGGTTGACCGCATCTCGGGGAAAACCGGGAGACAGACCTGTCCCGGGTCAGTCATATTTCACCATTCCGCGAGAGAAGTATCGCGATAGGACGTGTCCCCGAGAATTCGGCGAAAACCAGCACCATGCAAGCGGTGATAGGCACCGCCAGGAAGGCGCCGGGAATGCCCCAGAGGGCCGACCAAACGGCCAGACTCACGAGAATGACGAAGGGGCTGAGATTCAGCGAATTGCCCATCAGGTAAGGGTCGAGAAAAAACCCGATGACAAACTGCGCCGCGGAGAGGGACAGCAGAACGACCAGCACGATACCAAAATCCGCAAACTGCATCGTCGCGAACGCAACGGGAAGAAGGACGCCCAGGATCGAACCAAGGTAAGGAACGTAATTCAGCATTCCAATCAATACTGCCCAGAACGCCGCAAATTCGACGCCGACAAATGCCAACACCGCCCAACTGACCAGACCCTGTATCACGCTTACCACGGTCTTGAGCGCGAGATAGGCACCAATCCTGGCGTTGATTTGCATGACGATGCCCTGTATCTGGCGGACGTTCTGCGGATCACTGGAAATCTTGGCTATCTTGGTCGAAAACGTCCGCTGCTCGATCAGCAGGAAGGCAACATACAGAAGGACGACAACCAGGGTGGAGACGATTGCCGACACCGAAACCACGGTCGATCCGATGAGCCTTTGCGTATTGATTTGCGCAAGCACGTCCTGGCGGAGCGTGGCCCAGGTGGGGGCCAATTCAACACCCAGCCTTTCGGCAACGCTCTGGATGGCATTGAGCAACGATGCGGCATATTGCGGCGCCAGGGCCGAGACATTGCCAATACTGCCCGCCACCAGTGAGGCAATCCCGGCAAGCGACAGGACAATCACCAGAGCCGACACGGGATAGCCGATCTGGGGGGGCAGGAAACGTCCAACAAGCGGGAGTTTCACGAGCATTCGGGCAAGCCCGATAATGACGTAGACGACGAGGACACTGAATACGATCGGAACGAAAACACCTTTTCCGATGAACAGCACCCAGCCAATGGCCAGCGCGAAGAACGTCCCGTAAACAGTGGCTTGAAAACGCGCATTCATGGCGAAATACGCCTTGCAAGCCGGGGCAGCCCGAGTTTTCCGAACAACCGCCGGGTGCAGTTCATGGCTGCGAGTCTGGCGGAGTTGAACTCGCCCCCGACGAAGTGCCCTCGGCGCGCAACAGTTCCCGCGCGTGCTCAAGCGTGATGTCCGTCACCTCGACCCCGCCGAGCATGCGGGCAATTTCGCGCACGCGCTGCTCGTCGTCCAGGGGTTCGATCGAACTGAGCGTCGCGCCGTCACGTGCCGCCTTGCTCACCTGCCACTGCCATTCGGCCCTCGCCGCCACTTGCGGCAGGTGCGTCACGCACAGCACCTGACGCTCGTCGCCGAGCTCCCGCAGCAGGCGGCCGACGATTTCGGCGACGCCGCCGCCGATGCCGACGTCGACCTCGTCGAAGATCAGTGTCGGCACGCTCGCGGAACGCGAGGTCAGCACCTGAATTGCCAGGCTGATCCGCGACAGTTCGCCGCCCGACGCCACCTTGGCCAGTGGCTTCGCCTCCAGCCCGGCCAGCCCGCCGACACGGAACTCGACCTGTTCGAGACCGTGCGCCGCACCCTCGGCCAGCGGCAGCAATGCTACCTCGAAGCGCCCGGACGCCAGCGCCAGCTTCTGCATCAGCGCGCTGACCGCCGCCGCCATCTCGCCGGCAACACGTTGCCGCCCGGCCGAAAGTTCGCGGGCCAGATCCAGAAAATCGCCATAGGTAGCCGCGACCCGGGCCGCCAGCGCGTCGAGGTCGGCGGCGGCGCTGAGCGTCTCCAGGCGCGCCTGCCAGCCGGCCAGCAACCCGGGAAGCTCGGCCGGCGGAACGCGATACTTGCGGGCGCAGGCAAGCACCGCTTCCATGCGCCGCTCGACTTCCGCCAGGCGCTCGGGATCGAGGTCGACCCGATCGGCATAACGACGCAGGGTCGATACCGCTTCCGCCAGTTCTGCCGAAGCTGACTGCAGCAAGCCGGCAACCTCCTGCAGCGCCGCGTCGTAGCTCGCCAGCGAATCGAGTCGGATCGCCACGCGGTCGAGCGTCCCCGAACAGGCGGTTTCGCCATCGGCCAGCGCCGCGAGCGCAAACTGGACGCCGTCGATCAGGCCGGCAGCGTGTCCCAGACGGTTGTGCTCGGCCTCGAGGGCCGCCCACTCATCTGAGGTAAACGCGAGCGCCGCCAGTTCGCGGACCTGCCATTCGAGCTGTTCGCGCTCGCGCTCGAGCGCCTCGGCGCCAGTCGTCGCCAACTGCAACATCTGCTGCGCTTCGCGCCACATCCGGAACGCCGCCGCGACCTTCAGCGCCAGTTCGGACAATCCGGCATGCGTGTCGAGCAGCGCGCGCTGCGCATCGGTACGCAGGAGCGACTGGTGGGCGTGCTGTCCGTGAATATCGACCAGGAATTCGCCAACCTCGCGCAACTGCTGGGCAGTCGCCGGCGAGCCGTTGATGTAGCCGCGGGAGCGGCCACCGGCATCGAGCACGCGCCGCAACAACAGTTCATCGTCGCCATCGAGGTCGTTGGCCGCCAGCCATGCCGCCACCTGCGGCAGACAAGCGATCGCGAAGGTGGCCGCGACTTCCGCCTTGTCGCAGCCGGCGCGGACGACGCCTGCATCGGCACGGTCGCCGAGCGCCAGCGCCAGCGCGTCGATCAGGATGGATTTGCCAGCCCCGGTTTCCCCGGTCAACACGCCGAAACCGGGCGAAAACTCGAGTTCGAGCCGATCGACGATGACGAAGTCGCGAATCGCGAGGTGGCGCAGCATCAGGTGCCCTTGGGACGCTCGCTCCAGTGCAGCCTCTGGCGCAGCATCGCAAAGTAACTGTAGCTGGGTGGATGCAGGAAACAGATGGTGTATTCGGAACGCCTGAG
>DAOMFF010000023.1:0-5368 GCA_035429665.1 Azonexus sp. | reverse complement strand
TGATTGTCGAAGATTTCCTTGCCATCGCGGATCACTTCTGCGTCGAGGAGCATGCGGTTTTCTGCCGTGAAGCGCCCGTCGAGCAGATCGTCCATGCAGGTCAGCATGTCGCTGCGTGCGATGTCGGTCATGAACCCCAGCCGCCCCAGGTTCACGCCGACCAGCGGCACGCGATAGCGCGCAAGACGGCGTGCCGCGTTGAGCATCGTGCCGTCGCCGCCGATCACGATGGCAAGGTCGGCATGCGCGCCGATATCGCTGAAGTCGCAGGCAACCCAGCGCGAAAGATCGACCAGGCGACCGACGTTCTCGGCCGTTTCCCGCTCGATGAAAACCGACACCCCCCGCTCGTGCAGATATTCCGCCAGGCGGCGCAGGGATTCTGCAATCTCGGGACTATGGTATTTGCCGACCAGTGCAATGGTCCGCGGTGAGCGGCAGGAGGCAAAGCTGGAGTTCATGGCGCGGATTCTTGCACAAAAATGGCCGCGTGCGCCGTCGCCAGTTTTTTGTACAATGCCTTGCCATGCTCGATGATCGCTCCCGCACCCTTCTCAAGGCTCTGGTCGAACACTACATAGCCGACGGCCAGCCGGTGGGCTCGCGCGCGCTCTCCAAGTTCTCCGGTCTTGACCTGTCGCCGGCAACGATCCGCAATGTCATGGCGGACCTCGAAGAGGCAGGTTTTGTCGCCAGCCCGCACACGTCGGCGGGGCGCGTCCCGACCCCCCGCGGCTACCGGCTGTTTGTTGACAGGCTGCTGACGATGCGTCCGCTCGAAGCACGGCAGCTCGATGAAATGGAAGACGCCTTGCACGGTCAACCGGCAAATCAAGCCATTTTCAGCGCCTCGCAACTGCTCTCCAGCCTCACCCATTTTGCCGGCGTGGTCATGGCACCGCGCCGGAGCGCCAGCCGCATACGCCAGGTCGAGTTCCTCAATCTGACCGAGAAACGCATCCTGCTGATCATCGTGACCACCGACGGCGACGTGCAAAACCGCGTTCTGGTCACCGAGCGGGCGCATTCGGCAGCAGAACTCGTCACTGCCGCCAATTATCTGAACCATCACTTCGCCGGCATGGACTTCGAACAGATCCGCCACCGCCTCTCGCTGGAAATCCAGCAACTGCGCGATGACATCAGGCCGCTGATGGCACTGGCGCTCGATGCCGGCGACGAGGCCCTGTCCCGCAACGCAACGCCCTACGTGATCTCCGGCGAGCACAACCTGCTCGATTTCGAGGAACTGTCATCCAACGTAAAGCGTCTGCGCGAACTGTTCGAATTGTTCGAGCAGCGTTCCAGCCTGATGGGCCTGCTGGAGCTCTCGAACCGGGCCGCTGGTGTCCAGATATTCATCGGCGGCGAATCGGGCATAGCCCCGCTCGACGAATGCAGCGTAATCGCTGCGCCCTATACGCTCGATGGCCAGATCGTCGGCTCGGTCGGCGTGATCGGGCCAACCCGCATGGCCTACGAGCGCGTCATCCCGATTGTCGACATCACCGCCAAACTGCTTTCCAGCGCACTTTCCAGCCTGCACAATCACTGATGCCAAGGTTTAATCCGGAACCGCCACACCAGCACGGCACAGCGCCGGGCACTGCGATCGTCCTGGTCAACCTGGGCACCCCGGAAGCGCCGACCGCCCGCGCCCTCAAGCGCTATCTCCGGCAGTTCCTCTCCGACCCGCGCGTCGTCGAGATCCCGCGTCCGGTGTGGTGGCTGATCCTGAACGGCATCATCCTCAACACCCGCCCGAAAAAATCCGCCGAGAAATATGCCGCTATCTGGACGCCGGAGGGCTCGCCGCTCAAGGTTCATACCGAACGCCAGAGCAAGTTCCTGGCCGGCTATCTTGGCGAACGCGGACATCACGTGACGGTCGCCTGGGCGATGCGTTACGGCGCGCCGTCGCTGCCTGGAGTCCTGGACCGGCTCACGGCCGCCGGCAGCACCCGGATCCTGCTGTTGCCGCTGTACCCGCAGTATTCGGCGAGCACCACTGCGACGGTGAGCGACGAGGCCTGCAACTGGCTGCTGACCCGACGCAATCAGCCAGAGATACGCTTTGTCCGCAATTTCCACGACGACCCGAACTACATTGAGGCGCTTGAACAGACAGTGCGCAAGCACTGGATGCGGCACGGGCCGCTCGCCAGCGGCGATCAGTTGATCATCAGCTTCCACGGCCTGCCGCGGCGCAATCTCGATCTCGGTGACCCCTACTACTGCGAGTGCATGAAAACCGGCCGGCTGCTGGCCGAACGACTGAATCTCTGGCTGGAACAGTACCGAATCTGCTTCCAGTCGCGCTTCGGCAAGGCTGAATGGCTACAACCCTACACCGCGCCGACGCTTGAGGCGCTGGCCAAGGCGGGCACGCGGCGGGTCGATGTCATCTGCCCCGGCTTCGTCGCCGACTGCCTGGAAACCCTCGAAGAAATCGCCATCGAGGGCAAGGCCTCGTTCCTCAAATGCGGCGGCAAGGAGTACCACTATATTCCGGCGCTGAACGAGGACCAGCGATGGCTGGCAGCGCTGACCGCCCTAGTCGAGCGCCACCTTGCTGGCTGGCCATCGAAAGAGAAAGTCGATTCGGTCGCGCTGGCCACTTCAGCCCAGCAGGCCAAAGCGCACGGGGCCAGATCTTGAAACCCGCGAAGCTGCCCTGATATCAGAGTTTTCTGATACGAAGGAAGCATCATGAGCGATAATCTGCACGTCGTCTGCCCGCATTGCGACGCGGTCAATCGCCTTCCGGCAGTGCGCCTTGACGAGAGGCCGACCTGCGGCCAGTGCCGGCAGGCTCTGTTCACCGGCCAACCACTCGAACTGACCGCCAGCAATTTCGATCGCCATATCGGACGTGGCGACCTGCCCGTTGTCGTCGATTTCTGGGCGCCATGGTGCGGCCCCTGCCGCTCCATGGCGCCCGCATTTGCCCGCGCTGCGAGCGAACTGGAGCCGGGAGTCCGCCTGGCCAAGGTCGATACCGAGAGTCAGCAGCAGCTTGCCGCCCGCTTCAACATTCGCAGCATCCCGACCCTGGCCATTTTCCGCAACGGGCGCGAAGTCACCCGGCGCAGCGGCGCAGTCGATGCGGCAACACTTGAGCGCTGGGTTCGCGCGCAGCTTTGAATACCCCTTCGCGCAGGGGAACTACAACGGAGACAACTCGAGATCGATCCCCGAACCGGGGCCCGAGCGTGTGGAACCCGCCATCAGGCTCTTCGTGCTCTCGACAGCAGGAGCGCCCAAAGCCGCGGCGATGCCGTTGACCGTGCGCATGCGGTCGATCATCCGTCCCAGCAGCGCCGATCGCATGCGCTCCTGTAATTCCTCGGATGCCAACCCCAGCGCAGGGGCATTGATTTCGAGAAAGAGCGAGTTTTCGAGGGTGACCACGCTTGCGGAGCGATCGTCGCTGGTCGGGTGCAGATACGCCACCTCGCCGATCACCTCGCCCTTTCCCAGACGGCACAGCGTGCGGCCGGCGATGGAGATCTCCACATAGCCCTCGATGAGAACGCCAAACACGCGGCTGGCCTCACCTTCGCGAATGATCGTCACACGCGGAGCAATCTCGCGCCAGACGGCGATGCGCAATATCTCCCAGAGTTCGACGTTCTCGAAGTCGATGAAGAAGTCGAGCTTTCTAAGTATCTCGAAGTGCCGGTTGTCCTGAACGGTCTCGTCGTCTTCGAGGATCTGGTAGCGGACCGCGGCCAGATCCTTGGCGAATTCGGCACCATTCCGGTAACGGCTGTAAAGATCCTTCTCCAGCGCCTTGCGCAGGATCGCATTGAGGCCCTCAGGCAGGCTCGGATTCAGCGAGGTCACGTCCGGCGCGTCGGTATTGATGATCCGGTATATCAGCGTCGCCTGGTTCTTGGCACGGAACGGCAAGCGTCCGGTCAGCAATTGGAACATGACCACACCGAGCGAGTATAGGTCGGTCTTCTGGTTCAGGGCATAGCCCTTGATCTGTTCCGGCGACATGTAGGATGGCGACCCCACGCCCATGATGAAGGTAGAGTCGCGGTCCATGTTCTTGTTCAGATTCAGCGCCAGGCCGAAATCGACCAGCTTGGGCTCGTCGTTGGCAGCCACCAGGATGTTCGCCGGCTTGATGTCGCGATGGATGATTCCCTGGCGGTAAGCGCTGTCGAGCGCCATGCAGCACTTGAAAATGATCCCGATCACCCTGTGCAATGGCAGCAGTTTGTCGATCCGGGTGTGGGTCTCGAGCGTGAAGCCCTCGATGTACTCCATCGCCAGATAGGCGAACTCATCCTCGACAACCCCTTGGTAAACCTTGGCGATGTTGGGATGCTTGAGGCGCCGGGCCACCATCTGCTCGTTCCCGAACAGCTTGCGCAAGCGGCGCGACATGGCGGCACTGTCCTTTCCGAATCGGATGAGCTTGACGGCGAGCGGGCGATCCGAATCAGGACTCACGCACAGGTATACGGTAGCCGTCGCCCCCTTGCCGATTTCCCGGATGACCCGGTACTTGCCTATCTGTTCCATGCGCCTGTGGAAAGTCGATTCAGGGACGTCATCGTAGCACGCAGCCGGCCTGCAGGTCACCGCTTGCCGGCAGCCAATAACTGCGGCCTGGCTCTTGAATGCCGGACAAGCGTCCCCATATAAACCAACAGTTTTTTTGGAGAACCGCGCATGACGATCCCCGACAATACCCAGGAGCCGCTGCTGAGCAGCGAACCCGCTAGTGACGAGGCCCCCGCGCCGGCGGCCGGCGAGCGTACCGACACCCTGCCCAGCATCGAGGAACAATTCCGCCAGCTGGAACTGCAGGCCGCCGAGAATCACGATGCCTGGCTGCGCGCCAAGGCCGAAGGTGAAAACATCCGCCGACGCGCCCAGGAAGATATTTCCAAGGCGCACAAGTTCGCGGTTGAAAAGTTCGCCGGCGAACTGCTGGCCGTCAAGGACAGCCTCGAAGCTGCTCTGGCGGTACCGGAGCAGACTGCCGAGAGCTTCAAGGCAGGCGTCGAGCTGACTCTGAAGCAACTGGTTTCCGCCTTCGAGAAGAATGCGCTGACCGAGGTCAATCCGGCCGGCGAAAAATTCGACCCGCATCGGCATCAGGCGATTGGCATGGTCGACTCCGATCAGGAGCCCAATACCGTGGTCACCGTGCTGCAGAAAGGTTACCTGATCGCCGAGCGCGTGTTGCGGCCCGCGCTGGTCATGGTTGCCAGGCCCAAGTCTTGAAATCCGGGGCACTGCCCCCAAATCTGGAACATCACAGTCATTAGCATTCAGCAAAGGAACAGAACATGGGCAAGATCATCGGCATCGACCTCGGCACCACCAACTCCTGCGTCGCCATCATGGA
>DAOMFF010000022.1:0-13512 GCA_035429665.1 Azonexus sp. | reverse complement strand
GCTCGTTGCGGTGGCAGGAGCCGAACTCGCCGTAGCGCAGCGGCAGTTCGCGGTACGAGCGCAGGTCGGCGTTGAAGACCTGGATGTGGCCCGGACAATTCATCGGCTTGACTGCGTAATCGCGGTTTTCCGACGAGGTCGTGAACATGTTGTCCTTGTAGTGCTCCCAGTGGCCGGATTTCTCCCAAAGCGTCCTGTCAAGAATCTGCGGGCAGCGCACTTCCTGGTAGCCATTGTTGCGATAGACAGCGCGCATGTATTGCTCGATTTCCTGCCAGATCGCCCAGCCCTTGGGGTGCCAAAAGACCAGACCCGGCGCCTCGTCCTGCATGTGGAACAGGTCGAACTGCTTGCCAAGGCGACGGTGGTCGCGCTTCTCGGCCTCTTCCAGCATGTGCAGGTAGGCGTCGAGGTCTTCCTTCTTCGCCCAGGCCGTGCCGTAGATGCGCTGCAACTGCTCGTTGCGATGGTCGCCGCGCCAGTAGGCACCGGCCACCTTCATCAGCTTGAAGACCTTCAGCTTGCCCGTAGTCGGCACGTGCGGGCCACGGCAAAGGTCGATGAAATCGCCTTCGCGGTACAGCGAAACCTGCTGGTCGGCCGGTATGGCGGCAATCAGTTCGGCCTTGTACTTCTCCCCCTGATCAAGAAAGAACCTGACGGCGTCGTCGCGCTCCCACACCTCGCGGCTGACCGGAATGTCCCGCTTCGCCAGTTCGCCCATGCGCTCCTCGATGGCCTGCAGGTCTTCCGGCGTGAACGGCCGCTTGTAGGCGAAATCGTAGTAGAAGCCGTTTTCGATGACCGGGCCGATGGTGACCTGCGCCTCGGGAAACAACTCCTTCACCGCGTAGGCCAGCAGGTGGGCGGTCGAATGGCGGACGATCTCGAGGCCTTCGGCGTCGCGCTCGGTGACGATGGCGAGATCGGCATCCTGGTCGATCAGGTACGACGTATCCACCAGCCTGCCATCCACCTTGCCCGCCAGTGCCGCGCGGGCGAGGCCGGCGCCGATGCTGGTGGCAACCTCGGCGACCGTCACCACCTTGTCAAAGGAACGAATGGAACCGTCGGGCAGTTTAATATCAGGCATGGCAAGCCTCAAGGCAAAAAAAAAGCGCGGAGCGAGCCGCACTTTTCTGGTCGAACGAAGGCTGACTCGATTAAGGTTTCTGAACTGCGAGGCAAGTTCGGAAAGCGATCATTTCAGCTCCGTCAGGAATTTGGTAGGCGGTATTGGAATCGAACCAACGACCTCCACGATGTCAACGTGGCGCTCTAACCAACTGAGCTAACCGCCTGAAGAGACGCGCATTATAAGGGTGTCGGTAGGCAAGTCAAGCAATTTGCCGGAAAACCGCCATCCTGCCGGCGAGACCCGTCAGTCCGAAAACCCGGCGGCGAGTGCGGCGATCATGCAGTCATGGTCGAGAACGCCGGCGCTCTCGCGGATGCTGTGCATCGCCCACATCGGCGAACCGACATCGACGCTCGCCACCCCCAGGCCGGCCGCGATCACCGGGCCGATGGTGCTGCCGCAACCGAGGTCGCTGCGGTGGGCGTACTGCTGCCAGGGAACGCCGGCCTTCTCACACAGCCCGATGAAACGCGCGGCGCTCTCGGCACCGGTGCTGTAGCGCTGGTTGGCGTTGGTCTTGATCACCGGGCCACCGTTGACCGCAACCCGGTGCGCCGGCTCATAGGCGGCCGGAAAGTTCGGGTGGTAAGCGTGCGCCATGTCAGCGCTGATGAAGAAACTGTTCGCCAGCGCACAGCGGAAACCCTCGTCGTCAAGTCCGGCATTGCCGGCGATCCGGCGCAGGACATCGGCGATGAAACTGCCGCCGGCGCCCGCGGCGCTTTCGCTACCGACTTCCTCGTGGTCGAAAAAGGCGCAGACATTGGTCGTCGCCGAACTTTCGGCTCCAAGAAGAGCCGTCAACCCGGCGTGGCACGAGGCCAGATTGTCGAGCTGGCCGTCGGCGACGAACTCCCGCTCCGCGCCCCAGAACGACCCGGGCTGCGTATCGCAGACGGCGAGTTCCCAGTTTAGGACGGAATCAGGCGCAGCCGCGAGTTGCATCGCCAGCAAGGAATGGAATCGCCCATCGCCCGCCGCGCCATCCCCGCCAAGACCGAGCAGCAGCGGCAGTTCGGTCTGCTTGTTGAACTTGAGGCCGTTCTCGTTTACCTCGCGGTTCATGTGGATCGCCAGATTGGGCAGGCGGAGCAGCGGCTCGGCGAAATGCACGAGGCGCATCGCGACGCCATCGCCGTCACGCACGGCAACGCGGCCGGCCAGGCTCAGGTCACGGTCGGCGAAGGTCGCCAGAATCGGCCCACCATAGACCTCGACGCCGACCCGGAGCAGGCCATCCCCGCCCTGCAGCGCCTTCGGCTTGATGCGCAGACCGGGCGAATCGGTGTGTGCGCCGACCAGCCGGAAACCGCAGGTGTCCAGATTATCCCTGCCCATCACGAAGGCAACGATCGATGCGCCGCCACGAATGACGAAGTAGCGCCCGCCGGCCACAAGCTGCCAGCGCTCATCCTCGCGCAGGGCAACGAATCCGGCGCAAAGCAGGCGGTCGGCGGTCGTCTGCACCGCATGCCACGGACTCGGACTGGCGTCGATGAAGTTCAGGAGGTCGCGGGCCAGTTCCCGGGAATGCTCGGATATTTCCATGGTCTTCGGTGCCTCGGGTGCGATGGCCGAAAGATACCAAAGCTCGCGCGACGGCGTGCATGAATCGCAGTAAGATGCCCCGGTTTTCTTGGAGGAGCAATGAACGAGGGCTGGATCGTGCTGGGCATTTGCCTGGCGTTCGTGGTGGGTGTGGCGCTGCCCCTGATCAGCAAGCGTGACACTGACAAGACTCCCCTGCCGCCGCGCAAGGAAACGCTGCGCGACTGGCGCAACGAAAAATGAGCGAAGACCGCCGAATGGAAGCGCGCATCAGCGAACTTGAAATCAAGATCAGCTTCGCCGAAGACATGATCGACGAGCTGAATCGCACGGTCTACAAACAGCAGCAGCAGATCGATCGACTGCTCGCCCAGGTCGAGACTTTGCGCGACCAGGTTCAGGCGGCCGCCCCCGCCGAGCAGCGTAGCCTGCGCGACGAACTCCCGCCGCATTACTGAGCCCGTGCCTGCCCGCCCGGTCACCGTTCTCTACCATGCCGACTGCCCGGACGGCTTCGGCGCGGCCTATGCCGCCTGGCTGCGCTTCGGCGCCAGCGCCCGCTACCGCGCCATACATCACGGTCAACCCTGGAAAATGGCCGAAATTGCCGGACACGAGGTCTTCATCCTCGACTTTTCGTTTGCGCCCGACGTGCTCGAGGCAATTGCCGGACTCGCCGGGCCGGTCGTCCAGATCGACCACCACGCCTCGGCGCGCCAGCCGTGGGCCGACCGACTCGGCAAGAGCCCTGACGGCGCCGAAATCTTCCGCCACCCTGCCCTGCCGCTGACGGTCATTTTCGACCTTGGCAAGTCGGGCGTTCGCCTGGCCTGGGAGCATTTCCATCCGGATCGCCCCGTCCCGCTCGTGCTGCGCCATGTCGAGGACGTCGACCTGTGGCGCTTCGCACTCCCGGGCTCGCGCCCGATCGCCCGCGCCCTGCGCCTGCTGCCGAATGATTTTGCGGCCTGGGACGATCTCGTACGCCAGGCGGACGCACCCGAAGCGCCGCGCTACGAGGCCTTGCTGGCAGAAGGCGAAGCAATCGAACGCTTTTTCCAGACCGAGATCGCGAGGCTGGCACAAGGCAGCCTGGTCATGCCCGCCTGCCTGCGCGGCGAGCCCGTGGACCTGTTGCAGGCGCAGCGCCACGGGCTGCCCACGGTAAACGATGGCGACCGCGCCTG
This sequence comes from Azonexus sp., assembly GCA_035429665.1. GTDB lineage: Bacteria > Pseudomonadota > Gammaproteobacteria > Burkholderiales > Rhodocyclaceae > Azonexus. The sequence goes on along the minus strand of DAOMFF010000022.1, from coordinate 9,639 downwards.
GCGCGCCGTCAGCGGCCTCGCCGTCAACGCCAATGCGCTGTTCGCCTCGGAACTCGGCAACCATCTGGCCGAGCATAGCGGCAGCTTCGGCCTGGTCTGGGAACTTGGTGCCGGGGGCGAGGTGAAGGTTTCGCTGCGCGCTGCCGGAAGGGTCGATGTGGCCGCAATTGCCGCCGGCTACGGCGGCGGCGGACACCCGAATGCCGCCGGATTCAGGATGGGACTCGCCCGTTTCGCAAGCGAGATCCTTGGCGTAACGAACTTATAAAATGGTTTAAATATATCACGCAATATTATGATTATAATGATATAACTGGTGCCCAGGAAGGGACTCGAACCCCCACACCTTGCGGCGGCAGGACCTAAACCTGCTGCGTCTACCAATTTCGCCACCTGGGCAGACGGAGCGATTCTACCACCGGCGCCGGCTTGACCCTATACTTCGCGGCCGATGCCCGTCGATCACTACGAAAACTTCCCCGTCGCTTCCTTCCTCGTTCCCCGTCACCTGCGCCGGCCGATCGAGACCATCTACCGTTTCGCGCGCAGCGCCGACGACATTGCCGACGAGGGCGATGCCTCGCCCGAGGAACGCCTGACTGGGCTAGCGGCATATCAGGCAGAACTCGACCGCATTGCCGCCGGTGCCGCTCCGCAAACGCCGCTGTTCCTCGCGCTGGCCGACGTCATCCGCCAGCATGGGTTGCCGCGTCAGCTTTTCCGCGACCTGCTCGACGCCTTCGCGCAGGATGTCGTCAAAAAGCGCTATGCCGATTACCCGGAACTGCTCGACTACTGCCGCCGTTCGGCCAACCCGGTCGGGCGGCTGGTGTTGCATCTTTTCGGGCGCACTGAGGCACAGCATCTCGAACAGTCCGACTGTATTTGCTCGGCGCTGCAACTGGTCAATTTCTGGCAGGATGTCGCGGTCGACTGGAAAAAACAGCGTATTTACATCCCGCAGGCCGATCTGCCGCGCTTCCGGATTAGCGAAGCGGACATCGCCGCCGGCCGCTGGTCGGCCAACTGGGCGGCGCTGATGGATTTCCAGATCGACCGGACACGCGAACTGATGCTGCGCGGGGCGCCGCTCGTCCATGCCCTGCCCGGCCGCCTCGGCTGGGAAATCCGCCTGACCGTCCAGGGCGGTCTGCGCATTCTGGAGCGCCTGCGCCGCGTGCGCGGCAATGTCTTTCAACACCGCCCCAGGCTGGGCAAACGTGACTGGCTGGTTGTGGCCGGGCGTTCCCTTACAATGTGAACAATGAATCCCGACCATTACTGCCAGGAAAAGTGCGCCACCAGCGGTTCTTCGTTCTACTACAGCTTCCTGTTCCTGCCGGCCGAGCGCCGGCGCGCCATCATGGCGCTCTATGCTTTCTGCCGTGAAGTCGATGACGTCGTCGACGAATGCCAGGATGTATCGTTGGCCTCGACCAAGCTGGCCTGGTGGCGCCAGGAAATCGGGCGCGTCGCCGAGGGCCAGCCGCAGCACCCGGTCGGGCTGGCGCTGAAAGCCGCCAGCGCGCGGTTCAACCTGCCCGGCGAACAACTGCTGGAAATCATCGACGGCATGGAGATGGACCTCCAGCAGTCGCGCTACCTCGATTTCAAGGGCCTCTCGCTGTACTGCTACCGCGTCGCCAGCGTCGTCGGCCTGCTCGCCGCCGAGATTTTCGGCGCTCGCGACCGCCAGACGCAGAAATACGCCCACGACCTCGGCATGGCCTTCCAGCTCACCAACATCATCCGCGACATCGGCGAGGACGCGCGACGTGGCCGCATCTACATCCCGATGGACGAGCTCAAGCAATTCGATGTGCCCGCCGCCGACATCCTGAACGCCCGATACTCGAACAATTTCACGGCGCTGATGCAATTCCAGACCGCGCGCGCCGAGAAATACTACGCGCAGGCAATCGTCCAGTTGCCGGCCGTCGACCGCAGGAGCCAGCGCCCCGGCCTGATCATGGCGGCGATTTACCGCACGCTGCTCAACGAGATCCGGCGCGAAAACTTCCAGGTCCTGCACCAGCGCATTGCGCTGACGCCGGTGCGCAAGCTCTGGATCGCCTGGAAAACCTGGGCCTTAGCATGAAGGTCGCCGTCATCGGCGGCGGCTGGGCGGGAATCGGCGCCGCCATCGAACTGGCGGGGGCAGGGGTTGAGACCACGCTGTTCGAGGCTGGCCGCTCTCTCGGCGGCCGTGCCCGGTCAATTACCGTCGACGGCCGCAGGCTCGACAACGGCCAGCACATCCTCCTCGGCGCCTATCGCGAAATACTCGAGGTGATGCGCCGCATCGGCGCCGACCCGGAGCAACTGCTCGAGCGTCGCCCGCTGCAGGTCGTCGATGATGCCGGCTTTCGCATGGCCTTGCCGAAATGGCCGGCGCCGCTCAATTTCGCCTGGGGCCTGCTGACCGCGCATGGCGTCGGCTGGCGTGAAAAGTTCGCCACCGCCCGCTGGATGCAGGGCGTCAAGGCGCACGGCTTTCGGCTGGCCATCGATACGACGGTCGCCGAATGGCTCGACGGCGCCGGCCAGACCGGCGAACTGCGCCGCCACCTGTGGGAACCGCTCTGCCTTGCCGCCATCAACATTCCCGCCGAACGCGCCTCGGCCCAAGTTTTCGCCAACGTGCTGCGCGACAGCCTGGGCAGTGCGCAGCGCGAAGATACCGATCTACTGATGCCGCGCGTCACCCTTGGGCAACTGCTGCCGGAACCGGCGACACGGTGGCTGGCCGCCAACGGTTCGACGCTACGCCTCGGCCACCGTGTCGCCAACCTCGCCCCGCTGCCGCATGGCATCGCGGTCGATGGCGAAATCCACGATGCCGCCATCGTCGCCACCGCGCCGCAGCATGCCAGCCAACTGTGGCCGGCGCTCGCCGCCGAATTCGATTACGAGCCGATCGTCACGGTCTACCTCCAGTTCACGGCAAAAACCCGCCTCGCCTTTCCCCTGCACAAGCAGTCCGGAAAATACGGCCAGTGGGTCGTCGACCGCGGCAGGGGCCTGCTCGCCTGCGTGCTCAGCGGCCACGGCGCTTGGGAAGCGCTCGGCGAAGCCGAACTGGTCGCCGCCCTCGTCGCCGAACTCGCCCTGCCGACGCCGCCGACCTGGCACAAGGTCATCTGTGAAAGGCGCGCCACCTTCGCCTGCCACCCGAACCTCGCGCGTCCCGATCACCGGACGCCCGACCCGCGCATCCTGCGCGCCGGCGACTACACTTGGGCCGAGTATCCGGCAACGCTCGAAGGCGCCGTGCGCAGCGGCCGGCGCGCCGCTCACGCGCTGCTCGGAAACGACTATAATCCGACGTCATGAAACGCCTGCACTCCGTCCTGTTGCTCGCCGTCGGCCTGACCGCCACGGTTGCCGACGCCGGCGAGGACTGGGTACTGCCGCCCAGGGCGAAGTACGCCGTCCCGTCGCCGGCCCCGGTTGTCGTCGGCGACGACTGGGCCGTGAAACTCGGCCAGCAACTCACTCTCCTGAAACAGCAGCCGGATAACCGCGAAGCGCGCAAGGCCGCCTGGGTCGCCGCCATGCGCCTCGGCCTGTTCGCGCAGGCCGCCGCGCTGGAAGCGCCGCTCACCGCCGACGAGCGGCGGGCAATGGAGGGCGACATCATCGCTCTCGACATCCGCTACGGCATCGTCGACCGCAACACCCTGCGCGGGCCTGAACGCTTTTTGCTTCTCGACAGGGCGTTGACCGCAACCGACCCGCTCGCTGCCGAATTCTTCGCCGGCAAGGCGCCGGATGCCGAAGATCAGCGCCGCCTGACAGACCGCCTCAGCGCGCTGGCCGCCCGCCGCCGCGCCGCCGACGCGGTCGCGCTCTACGAAACCCTGCGCGCACGCGACATTCCCGTGCCGCTGTGGGCCGAGCGCGACATCGCCGGCAGCTACCTAGAACTGCGCCGCCCGCAGGAAGCGCTGGTCCTCTACCAACGGGCGGTCGACGCCAACCCGGACGATTTCGACGCCAATCTCGGCCTCTTCTACGCGCTGGTCGAGACCGAGCAGCTCGACGCCGCCACCGAACACATCGACCGCTACGCCGCGCGCCTGCCGGAACGCCGCCACCTCGACGGCCGCTACAACGGCGAACGCCTGAGCGCCGACATCACCGCCGACCGCGTCCGCCTCTTCGCCGACCGCCTCGCCGAAGCGCAGGACCGCATCGACGCCCGCCACGACGCCATTCCCTACAACAGCGAGGCGCGCCAGTCCTCCGCCAGCCTCGCCCTGGCCCGCGGCTGGCCGCGGCAGGGCGACGAGATGCTGCGCCGCACGCTCGGCTCCGACCCGATCAACCCGGCGCTGCACGCCGACCTTTCGGAAAACCGCCTGACCCTGCAGGACTGGTCGGCCGCCCGCGCCGCCCTCGACTACGCCGCCGGCCTCGACCCGGACAACGGCGCCGTGCGCCGCGCCAGCCGCAGCTACGAGTTGTACGACAGCTACGAACTCTATGTCGAAGCCGGCTACGGCGAAGGACAGGACGTCAATTACTTCGGCAGCCGCGACTGGTCGATCGACAGTTTTCTCTACAGCCGCCCGATCGCCGAGAACTGGCGCATCTTCGCCCACAACTATTCGGCGAGCGCGGATTTCTACGGCGAGAACCAGACATGGATCCGCAGCGGCGCCGGCGCCGAATGGCGTCACCTCGGGTGGCGCCTGACCGGCGAGGTGAATGGCGGCAGCGGCGTCAAGGCCGGCGCCACCGGCACCGTGCGCTGGAAACCGGACGACTACTGGACTTTCTATGGCGCCGCCGAAAGCGTGACCAACCAGATTCCACTGCGCGCCGTTGCCGACGGTATTTTCGCCAGCCGGGCCAGTCTCGGCACCGACTGGCAGCAGAACGAGTCGCGCAAGCTCGCGCTCGGGGTCTATTCCAGCGACTTCTCCGACGGCAACCTGCGCAGCGGCGTCAACGCCTCGTGGTTCGAGCGCTGGGCCAGCGGCCCCAAATGGATGTTCGAGACCATCCTCGGTGCCGACGCCTCACGCAATTCACTCGATACCAGCGTCAATTACTTCAACCCGAAAAGCGACCGTTCGCTGTGGTTGACCGCAGCCGTCGAAAACCTCACCTGGCGCAGCTACGACCACGCCTTCCGCCAGCGCCTGGCGCTGACCGGCGGCACCTACTGGCAGGAAGGCTACGACGCCGGCGCCATCGAGGCCATCGAATACAGCCACCGCTGGGAACTCGACCGCGATCTCTCGCTGCGCTACGGCATCGGCCGTATGCTGCGCCCCTACGACGGCGAACGCGAAGGACGCACCTTCGCCAACCTGGTCCTGCTATGGCGCTTCTGATCCGCTCCCTCCTCGCCGCCCTGCTGGCGCTCGCCGCCGCGCTGGCAACGGCCGCCGACGCCCGCTTCATGGCCCTCAGCTACCACGAGGTGCTCGCCGACAACGAGCCGATGACGCCAACCGCCGTCCGCGCCAGCGACCTCGCCCGCCAGTTCGCCTGGCTCCAGGCCAACGACTACCACCCGGTCAGCGTCGACCAGATCCTCGCCGCCCGCGCCGGCGGCCCGCCGCTGCCGCCCAACGCCATCCTGCTGAGCTTCGACGACGGATTCCTGGATTTCTACACCCGTGCCTTCCCGCTGCTCAAGCTGTTCAACTACCCGGCGGTGATCGCCCTGGTCGGCAAATGGATGGACGTGCCGGACGGCCAGATGGTCGACTACGACGGCAAACCCGTACCGCGCGGCAAATTCCTCAACTGGGCGCAGGTGCGCGAAATGCAGGCCTCGGGGCTGATCGAAGTCGCCTCGCACTCCTACGACCTGCACCACGGCATCCTCGCCAACCCGCAGGGCAACACCCAGCCAGCGGCGACCACCCGGTTTTACGCCAACGGCCGCTACGAGGACGACGCCGCCTACCTCGCCCGCCTGCGCGCCGACCTCCGCGACAGCATCAGCCAGCACACCGGCAAGGCGCCGCGCATCATCGTCTGGCCCTACGGGCGCAGCAACCTGGCCGCCCAGGAAGTCGCCGCGCAGTTGGGCATGCCCATCGGCCTGACGCTGATCGACGGCTTCAACGACGCCGCCACACCGACGGCCGTCTGGAAGCGCCAACTGATCGAGAACAGCCCGTCGCTGCAGGCCTTCGCCGAAATGCTGCGCGTCACCTGGGATCCCAGCCCGGCGCGCAGCGTCGAGGTCGATCCCGGCACCTGGCCGCCCGGCGAGGACGGCCTGTCGCCGACCCTCGACCGCCTGCTGACGTTGAGCCCCAACATCGCCTTCGTGCGGCCGGCTGTTATTCGCGACGGCCGTGAAATGGCCCTGTTTCCGACAAAACTGCGGCCCGTCGCCATCGACCAGCTGAACCACATCACCTGGCAAACCGAGCGCCGGGCCGGCGTCCCGGTCTTCATCGACCTGCCTGCCGCCTGGCTGGACGAACCGGAACTGGTCGCCGACCTCGCCCGCCAGGTCAATTTCGCCGGCCTGCGCGTGCGCGCCGCGCCGGACAGCGCCGCCGCCGAGCGCATCCGCCAGGCAGCCGGGCGCTGGGTCTGGCCGTTGCAGATGGCCTATGCCGTCGACCAGCCGCCGACGCCGGAACAATCGGCGCGTCTGCACGCTAGCGACCTCGTCGTTCTGCCCGCGAGCGAGGAGAACATCGCCGCCGTGCCGCGGGAAATGGCTGGCCGCGTCCTCTTCGAATTCGATCCGGCGCTGCCGCCGGCCAACATCGCCCGCCGCATGAACCGCCTCGAAGCCGACGGCTTCCGCCAGTTCGGCGTCGCCGGCTTCCCGGAAAGCCTGATGGGCCCCATCTTCCCCTCGCTCTCGCTGCGCTGGCAGCCGCAACTGCGATGACGCCGCTGCCCATCCTGCTCGGCGACGTCTGGGGCGCCATCCTCGCCTACGTCTTCTTCTACCCGGTGCTGATGTCGGTGGTCTGGATGATCGGCGGCATCGCGTTTTACCTGCGTTTCGAGCGTCGACCGCACCGCATCGTCGACCAGCCGCCGCAGCGCGACGACTACCCGCTGATCGCCGTCCTCGTCCCCTGCTACAACGAGGAAGAGAACGTCGAGGAAACCGTCGAAGCCCTGATGGAGCTGAAATACCCGAACTACGAAGTCATCGCCATCAACGACGGCAGCACGGACCGCACCGGCGAACTGCTCAACGCGCTGGCGGCACGCTTCCCGAAATTGCGCGTCATCCATCAGGTCGCGAACCAGGGCAAGGCGGTCGGCCTCAATACCGCCGCCCTGCTGACACCCGCAGAAATCCTCGTTGGCATCGACGGCGATGCGCGCCTCGATCCCTGCGCCCTGAACTGGCTGGTACGCCATTTCGACGAACCCGACGTCGCTGCCGTCACCGGCAACCCGCGCGTGCGCAACCGGTCGACGCTACTCGGGCGCATTCAGGTTGGCGAGTTTTCCTCCATCGTCGGCCTGATTAAGCGGGCGCAGCGCTCGGTCGGCCTGATCTTTACCGTTGCCGGAGTCATCGCCGCCTTCCGCCGCAGCGCGCTGCATGAAGTCGGATACTGGAGCCCGGAAAAGCTGACCGAGGACGTCGATATTTCGTGGAAGCTGCAGCTGGCCGGGTGGGACGTCCGTTTCGAGCCGCGCGCGCTGTGCTGGATCCTGATGCCGGAAACCCTGCGCGGCCTGTGGAAGCAGCGGCTGCGCTGGTCGATGGGCGGCAGTCAGGTGCTGCTCGACTACACGCCGCAACTGCTGTCACCGAAAAACGCCGGACTGTGGCCGCTATGCATCGAATACGGAATGAGCGTTACCTGGGCCTGTCTGTTCGCGCTGCTCGCCGCCTACCGGGTCATTGACCTGGTTTTCTTCCGGATAGACCTGCAAAGCGCGCCGATCCTGCTGCTCGGCTGGGCCGGGCTGCTGATTGCAACGACCTGCCTGCTGCAGATCATGTTGAGCCTGGTCCTCGACCGTCCTTACGACCGGGGCTTGCTGAAAAATTATTTCTGGATGATCTGGTATCCGATCATCTACTGGGTCATTACTGCCGCCACCTCGGTGGTGGCATTGCCGAAAATCCTTTTTCGAGACAGTGAGAAACGCGCCCGATGGACGAGTCCCGACCGCGGCATCAAGCCCGACGCCTCCCGCTGATCATCGAGCGGCCCGACTTGGCGCACCCGCTGCGGCGGGTGATGGCTGTCGTCATCACCACGCTCGCTTGGTTCTTCTGGCTGGCCATGTGGATCCCGTTCCTTTTCGCCCTCGGCCACCATCTCGGCTACGACCTGCCGGAAGTCCTCTTCCCGAGCCAGATCAGCCTCGATACGTTTCTGTCACTGGTGAATGTCATGCCCTACGTGATCGGCGTCGCCATCTTCGTCTTTCTGGTCAGCGCCCTGCGCGAAAGACTGAAGGCGCGCATCGGCAAGACCGACGATCGCTGGCGACCGGTCGGCATGGCCCGTCTCGCCACCGGCGCGGCCCTCGACCCGGACAAGCTTGCGGCATGGCAGAAGGCGCAGATCCTCTACGTCGAACACGGTCCCCTCGGCCGCGTCACCGATGCCAGCACGGTTGCGCCGCAGCGGCCGGACTGAATCGGAAGGCTCTGCCGCGGTTCAATCCCGCCGCTCCACCGATCCAAGCCTATTGCCGGTGGTCCTTGCCCGGAAAATACTCGGTGGCCGCCAGCCCTTCCAGAAGCAGGCCGTAGTCGAGGTGCTCGCGCATCAGGCGCTTCAATTCGTGGGTGATGGCCAGGCGCGCGTACATCACCGTCAGCGGCGGTTGTTCGAGCAACTTGTGCGCAAGCTGGCGGGCGCGTTCCATGAGTTGGTCGCGCGGCATGATCTCGCTGACGACGCCGAGGTCCAGCGCCTGCCCGGCGTCAAGCCGCTGGCCGGTGAGGAGGAAATAGCGGCCGCGGTTCATGCCCAGCAGCAAGGGCCACAACACGTGCACGCTGTCGCCGGGAACGAGACCCTCGACATAGTGGGGCGCATCCTGGAATACCGCATCGTCGGCGGCAAGCACGATGTCGCACAACAGGCCAAGCTCGGCATGAATCGTTGCCGGGCCGTTGATCGCCGCGATCATCGGAACCCGAATCTCCAGGTGGTTATAGATCAGTCGCTGCGCGTGGACGAGAACGCGCTCCCACACCGGCGCGGTGATTCCCGGATGGGCGATCTCCTCGCGGGCGATGAACTCGGAGCCGGAACCGGTCAGGATGATAACCCGGTTTCCGGGGTCGGCGGCGATATCGCCGAAAGCGGCGCCGCATTCGCGGTGCGGGCCGGCGCCCCACACCACGGGCCCGTCATTGCTGTGCAGCGTCACCTCGAGAATGCCGTCGTCGCGCCGCATGCGCAGGTGCCGGTACTTGTCGCAATATTCTTCGAATCTGGCCATGATTCCACTGCCCTTTCATTGCTGATCGAGTTCTCACCGCGCGCCAGCGAAGCCGATGGCTACGCAGGTGGCTGAAGCCATCGGTGGCCAAGGCCATCCGGAAGAATCGTCTCGCCCACTCCGGCAACCCGATCGTTCACCGCACATGCGTCCAGCCCACAACCGTCGTGTACTGCGGACACAACAAGAAAACGCCCCGAAAGGCGCTTTTTGCGTTGCTGTTGGCGG
>DAOMFF010000021.1:0-13562 GCA_035429665.1 Azonexus sp. | reverse complement strand
TGTGCGGCAGGCTGTCCAGGGTGCCGGCGCCGATCACCGCGATGCGATGCAGCAGCGCCGGATCGATACCCTGTACGGCGGCAATCTGGAGATAGATCGGGCCGAGTGCCTCCAGGGCGATGGTCATGCCGCCGGAAGCAGAACCGGTTAGCGCCGATAGAACGTTGGTCGATACGGCCAGCGAAACCAGCGGGCTGCCCCCGATCGACAACACCCATTCGGCCACCGCCGCGAAGGCCGGCAGCGCAGCGACGACCGCGCCGAAGCCAACCAGGCTGGCGACGCTGATGATGGGCAACACCGAGGCATTGGCGCCGGCATCGACCGACGCGCGCAACTCGCTCAGGCGCTGCCGGTTGAGGGCGACCAGCACCAGAATGGCCACGATCAGCGCGACGATGACGGACCAGATGCCGCTGACCGACGCAATCGTGATACCGCCCCATTGCGGTTCGGCAAGAAAGCTGGTGTCGAGGCGCGGAATCACCAGCATCGACATCGTCAGATTGACCAGGACGACAATGATCAGCGGCAATGTCGCGACCATCACGCCCGGCTCTTCCGGGCTGTGGTGACCGTGCTTGATTTCCGCCGGGTCGAAGGCACTGGAAGTCGTCGCCCGCTCGCGAACGACCGGGTTGTCGCATGCCGACTCGACCATGCTGTCGCCTTCCCCATAGCCCTCGCCGGCCAGGCGCGCCTTGCGTTCGGCGCGCATCAGCCACCAGAGGCCGAAGCCGAACATGATGAACGATGCGATGATGCCCAGTCCCGGTGCGGCAAACGGCGTCGTCCCGAAGAAAGGCATCGGAATGGCATTCTGGACGGCCGGCGTGCCCGGCATCGCCGACATCGTGAAGGTCATGGTCCCCAGCGCGACCGCGGCTGGCGTCAAACGGTTCGGAATGTTGGCCGTACGGAATAGGCCCTGCGCCATCGGCACGATCACGAAAAGTGCGACGAAGAGACTGACGCCGCCGTAGGTGACAATCGCGCCGGCCAGCACGACCGCCAGTATCGCCCGCTTGGCGCCCAGCTTTTCGGTCATGAAGCGGGCGATCGTATTGACCGAACCGCTGTCGTCCATCAGCTTGCCGAAAATGGCCCCGAGCAGGAACAGCGGGAAGAACTGCGCCACGAAACCGGCCGCCGCCGCCATGAAAGTCTGGGTCCAGTGCGCAAGCAGCGGATCACCGGCGAACAACGCCGCGACCATGGCCGCCAGCGGCGCCAGCACCAGCACGCTCCAACTGCGGAACGACAGCCCGACGAGAACCCCCAGGCCAAGTAAGATGCCCAGCAGCCCCATGGCGTCAGACCTCGGTAAGAAGATGGTCAATATTCAGGGTGGACCGCACCCCGATGTCATCGCCACAGGTTGTGAGGAAGGTCTCGGCGGCACGGCGGCCTTCGTCACGCAGCATCTGGAAGAAAGCCCACTCGGCCAGCAGCTTGGACGAATAGCCGAGTTTCAGCATGATGTCCTCCCCCGCCACCCGGTGGATGCGCATCTTCGCCCACACAGCGCCTTCGCCCGAGCCCGGATCGGCGACCCTGCGCAACAGGGCCGCCATGCGCAGCTCCTTGATCAGCGGCGAGTTGAACGAAATCTCGTTCAGGCGATTCTGGATTTCCATCGCGGTCCGCGGCGTTCCCGGCCGCTCGATCGGGTTGATCGAAACCAGGATGGTGTCATTCGATTCGCACTCGCGGACCAGCGGCGTGATGGTTGGGTTGCCGGTAAACCCGCCATCCCAGTATGGCTCGCCATCGATCTCCACGGCCTGGAACATGGTCGGCAGGCAGGCGGAGGCCATCAGCACTTCGGGCGTCAGTTCGGCATTGCGGAACACGCGGCCGCGGCCGGTATGTACATTGGTGGCGGTAATGAACAGCTTGGGGCCGCCCTTGCCCAGTTGGCCGAAATCGACACATTCGTTCAGGATACTGTGCAGCGGATTGGCGCCGCCGACATTCATCGTGTAAGGCGAATACAGACGGGCCGCCATATCGGCGGCGATAAAGGCCGGCGAATAATCGAGCGTCCACATTCCAGTGAGAATCTCCAGCGGACCGCGCCGGAACGGGCTCAGCAATGCCGCATCGGCAACGCTCTTCCAGAACGACTCAAGGGCCGTCTTGGCGCCCTGCGGGCCGCCTTGGATCAGGCCATGCGCCATCACCACGGCGTTCATGCCCCCCGCCGAGGTGCCCGAGATGCCGTCGAATTGCAGCCAGGATTCTTCGAGCAACCGGTCAAGCACGCCCCAGGTATAGGCGCCATGCGCGCCGCCGCCTTGCAGCGCGAGATCGACAAGAACCGGTTCCCGACCCGAACCGCCGGCTTGCGTTTTGTTTCTTGAAGCAGTCATTGTTCACCACCCTTGGATAAAAACATACTAAGACATCAACCCTTGCGCACTGCGCCCTCGATCCGTTCCTGCGGCGAACCGGGCACCCAAACGCCCGAGGCCTCGCCGACAGTCTACACGACAACGGACAAAGAGGATGTGCGCAACGGCCAGGATGATGCTGATTGATTGTCGGCTCATTCGGGGTGGCACTTGCTCGTTGCGGGCGGCCGGAGATTGCCGGACAATGCAGCAGCGGTGCCTGCCGCAGCACCGCGAGTCACCATCGCTGGTTCCCTTGGCCGCGGCATCGGAAGGAGAAAGATCATGGCTGGCAAGAAGGCGCTCTTCGTGGGCATCAACAAGTTTGCAAACTACTCCCAGTTCACTCTCAACGGCTGTGTCAACGATGCCAAGGACATGGCCGCACTGTACAAGGATCTGCTCGGCTTCAAGACGACGGAGATGACGGTTCTCTCGGACGCCCAGGCAACCAAAGCCAATATCATGAGCAACCTTAACGCCATGGTTGCCGACGCGAAAGCCGGCAAGCTGAACTATCTGGTGTTCAGTCTTTCCTCGCACGGCACCCAGATGAACGACACCAGCGGCGACGAGCCCGACGGCAAGGACGAAGCCTTCGTACCCTACGACATTGCCGAGAAAGCCGGGGCTTGGGACCCTGCGCACATCATCAGCGACGACGAGTTCCATGACCTGTTTGTGCAGTTGCCCGCCGGCGTCCTGCTCGAGGTCTATCTCGATACCTGCCACAGCGGCACCGGCCTGCGCGGCGCCGAATTTGGGTTGCATGCGCCGCGCGCCCGTTACATCGCGCCACCCGACCAGGAGTTCAGCAAGAAAACCGCAAGGATGCGCGGTTTCACCCTCGAGCGTCCGGTGCCCGCCGCGAAGAAGGGCGCGAAGAGCGCCAGCAAGGCCGCCGTCGCTGGCGCCAACCACATCCTGTGGACCGGCTGCAAGGCCAACCAGACCAGCGCTGACGCCTATTTCAGCGGCCGCTACAACGGGGCATTCACCTATTATTTCGTCAAGGTCATGCGCGATTCGAAGAACAAGCTGTCGCGCAAGGACGTCATCACCAAGATGCGCACCTTGATGAAATCCGGCTTTGCGCAGACTCCGCAACTTGAGGGAAATGCCAGCAACCGCACCCAGGCGATCATCTATTGATCCGGGTCACGCCGATCGGACCGGGGCGCGAAGGAACGGGTGCCCCCGTTCGCTGGCTTGCGCTTGCTTGACGATGAGGGGCCAATCAGCTTGCCGATGAACCAATGAGGGCAACGGGTCTTTTGAGTCGCTGATTGGTTTTCCGGTTCACGGGACCGGGGCCGGCCCCTTGGCTGCCTCCGGAGTACCGTCCCCATACTTCTGCTCGAAGGCTTCGGCGGCCTTCTTGACCGAAACGAAGAAATCCTGGCGGCCGATTTCCTCGGAGAGTCCGACGCGGGCCAGTTCCTCTAGGAAGGGCCGCGGCGCATCGGCAATCTTGACGTCGACCCCGTCATCGGCCAATTCCTGATGCAGTTCGGCGAAGCGCTGCGCCGCCGTGACGTCCATGTCGTGAATCGCCTGGGCGTCGATCACCAGCCACTTGACCGGCGGGTCGGCTGCGGCGACCAGCGTCCGGATGCGCGTCATGACGTGCCGCGCATTGGCGAAGATGAGCGGCGCGTAGAGGCGATAGATGAGGAGCCCGGGCACGCTTTCCGCGTCATCGTCCTCGGCGCAATGGTGAAACTTGCCGTCGCTCTTGAGCCGGCGCAGCACGGCGTCGTCGGGGCGCGAGATTTCCACGAGCACCGAGATCAGCGACAGCAACAGGCCGAGAATGATCCCCGGAACGACTCCGGCTATCAGGATCGCCAGGGTGACACCCATGCCGATCGCGAACTCGATGCGGTCGACCTTGTACAGGGCCGAAAGCGAAGCCACCTCGAGCATGCCGATGGCGGTAACGATCAGGATGGCGCCCAGCGCCACCTTGGGCAGCAGGGCGATCAGGCCGGTCAGAAAGAACAGGAAGAGGAGCAAGCCTGCCGCCAGCACCAGTTGCGCCACCTGTGACTTGCCACCCGCCGAATCGACGATCGACGTCCGTGACTGGCTGGCCGACACCGGAAAGCCCTGCCAGAGGCCGGCGAGGATGTTGGCCGAGCCGAGCGCGACCAGTTCACGATTCGGGCGGACCTCGTAGCCGTTCTTTTCGGCAAAGGTCTGGGCCAGCAGAATGCCGTCCGAGAAGGCGAGAAAGGCAATCGCCACCGCCGCCGGCGCCAGCGCCGCGACGTCCGCCCAGCGCAGTCTGGGGATCGTCAGGTGCGGCAGGCCGGAAGGCACCTCGCCGACCAGCGCCACGCCGTGGCTGCCGAGATCGAGCGCGAAGGTGACGGCGATCGCCACCGCACAGACGGCCAGCGCGCCGGGCACGCGCGGCAACCAGCGGGCAAGGGCAACCAGCAGGCCAACGAGGACGACGCCGAAGGCGAAAGTCGCCAGGTGCGTCTCGGGCAACTGCTCGATCACCGTGAGCACGATTTCGAAGAATTCCTCGCCCTCGGTCTTGATGCCGAACATCTTGCCCAGTTGTGTCGCAATCAGGACCAGCGAGGCGCCGTTCAGGTAGCCGATCAGCACCGGGCGCGACAGCAGGTCGGCGATGACCCCCAGTTTCAGTCGCGCCGCAAGTATCAGCACAGCGCCCGAGAGCAGGCTGAGGACGGCTGCCAGCATGACGATGCGCGCCGGGTCGCCGCCGGAAAGCGGCAGGATCGCCGAACCGGCCAGCAGCCCGATTGCGGCATCCGGCCCGGAAATGACGTGCCGCGAACTGGAGAACAGGGCGTAGCCAATAGCTGCCGCCAATGCCGCGTAGAGGCCGGTAATCGCCGGCAGGTGCACCAGCTCGGCGTAAGCGATGACTGACGGAATCGAGACGATGCACGCGGAAAGCCCGGCGATTGCATCCTTGCTCAGCCATGCGAGGCGATATTCCTTCAGCGTGGCGAGCAAAGGCAATCCGGACTGCAGGTACTTGGAAAACGAGGCCACGTTCATGGGTCAGGCTCCCGGTGGAAAGGCGCAGACCGGAAATATACTACCTTGCGCCGCTGCGCAAGCGGAAAGCGGTTGCCCGGCTGGATCAAGAACCCGATACAGGTGCCATCTCCTTCGCACCGATGGCGGGGCCGATTTCTTCCGTCCACCGTGAAATATTTCGCATTTCAGGCGATCTTGTGCTTCCTTCTCCTGTCGCGGGCGTCTAGGCTACTCAGTCAAGGAGATCGACATGGATAATTCCTTGAACCTGAACCCGGGCCTCCGCCCGCAGGCCGCTCAGTCTTCGCCCTTGGGGAAGGGCACATGCGCCCCGGCCATCGACAACCGCTTAGCAATCTCGTGGCTATGGGCGCAAGATGATCGCGTGCTACAGATGCAACTGAGGCGCGCCGGTGAAGTGGTCTGTGCCGACGCTGTCGTTCCCGTCTGGTCTCTCGCCGAGGAGAGCGAGGGGCTTCCGCGCTGCGATGGCAAATTCGTCCGCTACTGCGATATTCCAGGCGAAATGCTGCGCGAGTTTCGCGAGCAGCAGCTGTTGGCTGGCAGACCGTTTTCCGGAGCCGCCTTCGTCGAAGACTTCCAGTTCTTCGCCGATATCCAGGCCCACCACTGGTGAGCAGTTGCCGGCTGCCTCCGACTTGACTCAGCTTCCCGGCATAAACGACACCAGTTCGGTACGGTCGGTTGTGAGAAATTGTCCCCGCGCATTCTTTGCTGTCACCTCATGTGCTATGAATCGGGCAATTGTTCCCGGCGCTATCCAGTAGGCACGTTTCAGGGTGACAGGATCGCGGATTCTGTGGCCAGCGGATTCGACGCGGAAGGCATTGAAGGTGCCGGCGGGCACCATGATTTTCTCTTTGGCTACGATCCTGAAGGTCTCTTCGACTTCATCTTCCTTGCCTCCGGGGAGGATGAATCGATAGCGAGTATTCCAGGTCTTTCCAAGGCTGTATTCCGAAGCGTAGAACTGATTCTGGCTATAACGACGCCCATCAGTGTTCTTTTGCGGATTACCGAGCATGTCGGTTATTGCCGCGCCTTTATTAAAGATCACCTCGGCGTCGGTGATTTCGCTGACGGTCAAGGTGTATTTCTTTGCTTCAATCTGGGTCAGTAGATCAACGACGCGGTATTGATAATTGTCGCCAACCCGGTATTGCCCGGCAGAGGCACTGCCTTTGGTGAATGGGTTTTTCTCGGTGTTGGCGATGCGTATCTTTTTCTCACCCTGTCTGGCCAGCAGGTGATCCAGCATGCTCTGCGCAAGCTCCGAGAACTGGCCGCTGGGATAGGCTTTCAGATAGGCGACTAGCGGTCCCGGTTCGCTCGCCTTCTGCGCCTTGTTCCACAGCGCCATTTCCTCTGCGAAAAGCTGGTCGAGTTCCTCCTGCGAACGCTTGCGCATCTCGGTTGGCGGGATGAAATAGAAATCTTCCTCCAGCGAGGTGCTTTCCCAGGGGATCTGCTGGCCCTGCGAGCTACGGCGCACTGCCAGGCGGACACGCTTGAAAACGTCCTCGATCCGGGCTTCCGGGGTCACCATTTCCCTGAGCAGGTTTTCGGTATATAGCCCGTTCCTGCCCGTGCCGTCGGAGGCAACGTTACCGGGTGCGGTGGCGTAGGCGAGCAAGGTGCCGATCGGCGCGTCCATCTGGCTCAATCCTTTGCCGGTCTTGTGTTCCGAGCCGAACGGATTGTCGCGACAGGCGTCGAGCACGACGATGTTCATCGGATTGCCTGCCTTGCCCAGACTGCCCAGAAAGGTGCCGAGATCGACGGTCTGGCGTGGCACGTCATCGGCGCGGTCCAGCCGCGCGTCGACCGGCAAGAGAAAGTTCCGCCAGTCGAGTTGCAATCCGTGGCCGGCGAAATAGAAAAGTCCGACCGCCCGGGTCTTGGCCAGACCGGCGCTGAAGCTCCGAATGGATTCTTCCATCGCTGTTCGCTTGGCGTCAATCTGCAGGGCGACCGAGAAGCCGAGACGCTTCAGTTCGCCTGCGATGGCGTTTGCATCGTTGGCCGGGTTCCGGAGCGGCATGTCCGGGTAGGCGCTGTTGCCGAATATCAGTGCGGCGCGCGGCAGGGCATGGATGGCGCTGGCCAGAACATGTTTCGGCAATAGCGGCGCCAACGAAAGCGCGGCGAGCCGGGCCAGTGTCCGGCGCTTTTCCTGAGACAGTTCGCTCGAAGATTCGTCTGGAACTGGCATTTTTCGTCCTCGCTTGCACAACCCTTGTTCAAGTATATGCTGTCGGGGAGTGCTGCGAAACGCTCTATACTTGAGGCCAGCCCTGCTGGTTTGCTGGCGATGGAGAAAGCGTATGTCGAAGCCTGTCAATCTGATTCTTGCTGGAATGCTGCTGGCCACGAGTGCGCTGGCCGAAACCCTGATCAAGGAGTCCGAAGCGCGATTGCCGCCAGCCCCGGTGACCGCCACCCGGTCGATTACCCGTGGTCCGGGGATACGGATTCTTTCCCCGGATGCGGGCGGCCAGTCGTTGGCCTCGCCTTTCCCCCTGCGGATTGCCTTTGAGCCGCACGGCGGGGCGAAAATCGACCTGTCCACGGTCCGGTTGACCTACCTGCGCAGCCCCAGCGTGGATCTGACCGAGCGCGTCAAGGCTGGATTGTCGGAAAAGGGCATCGATCTCAAGGCGGCGGAGGTGCCGCCGGGCGAGCATCAGATACGAGTCAGCGTGCAGGACAGCGATGGCCGGCAATCGAATGTCGTGCTCAACCTGAACGTGACCAGGTAAGTCGTGCATTGCCCTTACTGCGTCAGCGACATCAACGACGAGGCAGTCGTTTGCCCAGTCTGTCGCCGCGACCTCTACCTGTTCAAGCCTTTGCTGGCGCGCATCGAAGCACTGGAAAAGCAGGTGGCCGCGCAGGACGGAGCAGCAATAGAGTCGCGGAGGGCGCCTGACCCAGCCGGTACCATAGAGGACGTATCGGGCCTGAACGATGAGCCCGCGGTCTTTCCCGGTGTTGCGGAATGGCTGGGCAACTGGCTGGCGCCGCTGGCCCTGTTGCTGCTCGCGCATGGTCTGATCGTCATTGTCTATGACCTGAATACCATCTATTTACGGGTGGTATCGCTGC
The DNA here is from genome assembly GCA_035429665.1 of Azonexus sp. GTDB lineage: Bacteria > Pseudomonadota > Gammaproteobacteria > Burkholderiales > Rhodocyclaceae > Azonexus. The sequence continues at coordinate 5,022 of DAOMFF010000021.1, read as the reverse complement.
TGATCCCGCTGCCCTTCGGCATGCTGCTCGCGTCGCGGCAGCGGCATCCGCGCTGGCTGCTGGCGTTGATGACGATCAGTCTGGCCGGGCTGGCGGTGCTTGGCATGAGCGCGCTGACGTCGCTGGTCGATGGCACGCCGGTCCTGCCGTCGGGGCTGCGCGAATGGCGCGAGTTCCTCGAGTACGCGGCAAGCATCGGACTGAGTCTTGTGACCGGCCTGATCATCGGCCGCATGTCCCGGCAAAGGGCCCAGGCGCAGCGGACGGTGGGGCTGTCCGTGGCGCTCGCCCGCCTGGTCAGCAACGGGGCCGAGAAGACCGAGCAGTTTCAGGCAATTGTCAAGAAGTTCAACGATCTGGGCGGGACGCTCACGGCCGCCAGCACCACGCTGGCGGCCGTCTACGCGGGCCTGCAGGGCGTCATCGGCAAATAACTGGAGGTCGCCCGAGGACGGGCGAGCGATGTTTGACATTGGCTCGCGTGGCCGCGCATACTCGTCCGGGCGTCATCGAGTAGCCTGTTACGTACTGGCGTTGGAACACGCGGAACAGAGACGAGGATCAATGCAGTGAGCGCTGTCGATTTGCCGTTCCCCCCGGAGCACAGCCCGCTGCGCCGGCGCATCCTGCAGGGAACGCTTGCCGCGGGCGCGCTGACGCTTGCGCTTGGGGATTTGCTCGCCCAGGCGGGCGTGCCCCTGTACAAGCTCCCGCGCTACGCACTTGTCATTGGCAACAGCACCTACGCAAATGCGCCGCTCGCCAATCCCGCAAATGACGCCAGGGCGATTGCCGGCGAACTCAAGGCGACGGGGTTCGAGGTCAGCATCCAGCTGGATGCGAGTCGCGACGCGATGCTCAAGGCGATCGAAGCTTTTTCCAGAATGCTGGCGGCGCGTAATGCCGTTGGCCTGTTCTATTTTGCCGGACACGGCACCCAGCTCGCCTGGCACAACTACCTGTTGCCGGTCGATGCCGAGATTCGCGTTCTCGACGACATCCCAACACGCGGAGTCGATCTCAACGCGTTGCTGCAGGGGCTGACGCGGGCGAAGAACCCGATGAACGTGATCATCCTCGATGCCTGCCGCGATAACCCGTTCGGCAAGGCCCTGCCGCCCGAGCAGAGAGGCTTGAGCCAGTTCGACGCGCCGCCCGGTTCGCTACTGGCCTATGCGACCTCTCCGGGCAACACAGCGAGCGACGGCAATGGCGCCAACGGCCTGTACACGGAAAACCTGTTGCGCGAGATCAAGGCGCCCGAGGCACGGATCGAGGATGTCTTCAAGCGTGTCCGCCTCGGCGTAAGGCGGAGTTCCGTCGGGCAGCAGGTTCCCTGGGAAAGCACGTCACTCGAGGAGGATTTCTATTTCCGCCCGCCGAAGGAGATCAGAAAGCTTTCGGACGACGAGGCGACCAGGCGCTATGAGGAGCAACTGGCGATCTGGGAGCGTATCAGGACGACGAATGATCCAGCAGTCCTCGAAGATTTCCTGCGCCGCTACCCGAGCGGGCTGTTTTCCGAGATTGCCCAGTTGCGGCTCGATCAGGTGCTGGCCGAGCGTGGCGAGCGCAAGATTCAGATAGCATCGAACACACAGAACCCCTATTCAAAGGGGACAGTACGGGCGGATACGCGACTGAAGCCAGGTGATCGTTTCAGCTACCGGCAAGTGGATCTGGCGACGAACCTGGACATTCGCAAGTACACGCTGGTGGTTAGCGAGGTTACCGAAAATCAGGTGGTCTACAACAATGGCACTCTCATCACCGACCTGATCGGCAATCCGATCAAGCTCTCGGACGGAACCCGTTACACCGAGGCGCAGCACCACATCGCCGAATACAGTCTGGGCAAGCGGTGGACCGCGCGTCACCGTCTGGTCACCGCGAGGGGTACTACCTACGACTCGGAGATCGACTACCGGGTTGTCGCCAAGGAAAGCATCACTCTACCGGCCGGCACCTTCGATGCGTTCCGCGTCGAAGGGGTCGGGTGGAGTCAGGCCGTGAAGTTCGGGGTCGACGTCTACAACCTGTTCTGGATTTCGCCGGAAGTGCGACGCTATCTTGCCCTTGAAACCCGACAGCGATTCGCCAACGGCAAACTTGTCAAACACGAGCGCTACGAGTTGACCGGCTACGCGCAGCGCTGACCGCCCTTCAGCGCCCGTTGTATTCCGGCTTGCGTTTCTGCATGAAGGCGTCGATACCCTCGCCGGCATCCTCGCTCATCATGTTGCAGGCCATCACCTCGCTGGCGTAGTCGTAGGCTTCGCTCAGGCCCATTTCCAGTTGCTTGTAGAACATTCCCTTGCCGATGCGCACGGCGACGGCGCTCTTGGCGAGGATCGACTGCACCAGGCGCTCGACCTCGGCGTCCAGCGCGTCGGCGGGGACGACGCGATTAACCAGACCCTTGCTCTTCGCTTCCATGGCGTCGATGAAGTCGCCGGTCAGCAGCATCTCCAGCGCTGACTTACGCCCGAGGTTGCGCGCGAGGCCGACGGCGGGAGTCGAGCAGAACAAGCCAACGTTGATGCCGGAAACGGCGAACCTGGCGACATCGGCGGCGACCGCCAGGTCGCACATCGAGACGAGCTGACAGCCGGCGGCGGTGGCGATGCCGTGCACGCGGGCGATCACCGGCTGCGGCATGCGGGTGAGAGTCAGCATCAGTTCGCCGCATTGCCGGAACAGCGCCTGCATGAAGCCCTTGTCGTGGTTGGCGCGCATTTCCTTGAGGTCGTGACCGGCGCAGAAAGCCTTGCCGGCGCCGGCGATGACGACGACGCGCACGGATTCATCGGCGGCAATGGCGTCGAGTTCGGTCTTGATCGCGGTCAACATCTCCTTCGACAGGGAATTGAACTGGCCCGGGCGGTTCAGGGTCAGCGTGGTCAGGCCGTCGGCGCGGTCGCTACGCAGGACAAGGGGGTCTTCTAAGGTCATGGTGTCTCTCCATCTGTTGTTCCGAAGCTGCAAGCGTAACCGCATTGCGCTTCGCGTCAAGGTTCGCGCAGCGGACTTCCCGATGCTTCAGCGCGCCTGAAATCCTCTGAGCAACACCGGAAGGCTGCAGGCGAGGCGTGATGCGGCGCAGGAGCCGGTCGGCCGCGGCGGGCGGCGGATATCAGCCGCCGTGGATCAGCGCATCCGGGATCAGATAGAACTCCCGGCCGCCGATGCCGAGCCGCCAGTTGTCGTTCTGGCGCTGGGCGGAAATCCTTGCGCCGTCATCGGTGGTGAATTTCTTGTCGGCATAATGCAGCACGCGGGTCCGGCCGTCGGGACCGTAGGCGATCCAGATCTGGGCGCTGCGGGTGGCGAAGTGGCGCACGACGCGGAAGTCGCATTGGCGATCGAGCGTTTCCTTGTCCTCCGAGCACTTGATCTTGCCGGAGGCATCGTATTTGGCCGGCGGCGTCGACCCCCTGGCGGCGGATGCCGGCCGGCTGGTGATGTCGATGTCGAGGGTGAAGTCGGCCGCCTGATTGCTGCTGGCGGCATTACCCATCAGGTAGACACGAATCGTGTATTCGCCGTCCTTCGGCAACAGGCCGGAGAACTGGTTGCCCGAGACCGAACCGACGAAGAGCGGGGTATCGTCGGTCGCCAGGACGTTGAAGTAAGCCGATGTCTTGCTTGCCTTCAGGGTTACGTCCATGGTCTGGCCGGCAGCAGCGCGCACGCGGTAATCGATGCCCTGGCGGCCCTTGATGCTGCCCTTGACCGTAGCGCCGCTCGTGCCCTTCTGGAACTGCACCTGTTCGTTGCGAATTTCGGGCTCGGCGCAGGCGGGCGGGGCGGCAACGAGCACCGCGAAGCCGGCGACGATCGGAATCATGGTTCTGAATTTCATGGGTTCTCCAGCGTTGACCGCGACAGAAGCAATCGCTCGGGCTTCCGTGATTGCAGCGAAAAGTGTGCGACTTTCTCTCGATCTCGATGCGCTGCCGTTCGTCGGCCTGACCGCCTTGGCCCGCGCCGGCGAGGATGCGGCGATTGTAGCGGCGGGACGGCAGGAATTCAAACGGGGTCCCGGAAATGCTGCCACCCGGTGTCCGGGATGCGAGATTCGGCTGTTATCAGGCGTTGACCGCGACCGCCGCGGCAGCTTGCGGATAATTCGGCGGAGCGGTGGCGCCGCGCTAAAATACCACCTATGATTCCCCCGCGTTACGTGCACCTCCGCCTCCATTCCGAATATTCCATCAGTGATGGCATCGTTCGCGTCGGCGACGCGGTCAAGCGCGCTGCTGGCGACGGGATGCCGGCGCTGGCGCTGACCGATCTTGGCAACCTGTTCGGCCTCGTCAAGTTCTACACTGGGGCGCGCGGCAAGGGAGTCAAGCCGATCGCCGGGGCCGATGTCTGGATCGCCAACCCGGAATCCCCCGACGATGCCAGCCGCCTGCTGCTGCTGGTGCGCAACCGCGACGGCTACCGCCAGCTGTGCGAGCTGCTGACCCGCGCCTACCTGGTCGAAGGCCGCCGCGACCGCGCGGAAATTCGCCGCGAATGGTTCGCCGAGATCGGCAGCGACGGCCTGATCGCGCTCTCCGGCGCCCACCTGGGCGACGTCGGCGAGGCGCTGTTGAACGGCAACTTCGAGCTCGCCGGCGCGCGCGCGCGCGCTTGGGAAGAGATTTTCCCTGGCGCCTTCTACCTCGAGGTGCAACGCTACGGCCAGCCGCAGCAGGAGGCCGTTGTCCAGCAGACGGCCGATCTCGCCGGCGAAACAGGCATTCCGCTGGTCGCCACGCACCCGATCCAGTTCCTCAGCCGCGACGATTTCCGCGCCCACGAGGCGCGCGTCTGCATCGCCGAAGGTTACGTGCTGGGCGACAGCCGGCGGCCGCGGATTTACACGGAAGCGCAGTATTTCAAGACGCAGGCCGAAATGGCCGAGTTGTTCGCCGACCTGCCGGAAGCGCTGGAGAATTCGCTGGAAATTGCCCTGCGCTGCAATATCGAAATGACGCTGGGCGAGAACTTCCTGCCCGACTTCCCGATCCCGCC
>DAOMFF010000020.1:0-13602 GCA_035429665.1 Azonexus sp. | reverse complement strand
GCAAGATCGTCAGCGGCGCGCCCTCGCCCGCCGGCGGCTACGAGGCGCTGGCGGTGGTGCAGTCCAATTTTGCCGGCAACCTGCACCTCGGATCGCGCGACGGTCCGAAAATCGAGGCGGTTGCGGTCAACCCCTGAAAACAGGCAAAAATGTGCCTGATCGTGATCGGCTGGCGGGTTCATCCGGACTATCCGCTGGTCGTTGCCGCCAACCGTGACGAATTCCATGCACGCCCGACCGCCCGCGCCGACTTCTGGGTCGATGCGCCCGAAGTCGTTGCCGGCCGTGACCTCGAGGCCGGCGGCACCTGGCTTGGCATCGCGCGCGACGGGCGCTTCGCGGCGGTCACCAACGTTCGCGAAGCCGCTGCGGCCAAGGGTCTCCATTCAAGAGGCAGGTTGACGCGGGATTTCCTGGTTGGACGGCACCGTGCGGCCGACTACGTTGGCGAAATTGACCGGGCTGGATACTCGGGCTTCAATCTGCTGGTCAGTGATAACGAGTCACTCTGGTATTGCAGCAATCGCAGCGCGCAATCGCTGGAACTGGCGTCTGGCATCTATGGGCTCTCGAATCACCTGCTCGATAGTCCGTGGCCGAAACTGCTGACTGCCCGCCAGGGCTTCAGCAGGGCGCTGGCAAGTTTGCCGGACCCGGCGCCACTGTTCGCGATCCTCGCCGACGACGAAATTGTCCCCGATGCCGAGTTGCCGGATACCGGGGTTCCGCTTGAATGGGAACGGCGCCTGTCGGCGATCTTCGTGCGCTCCGAGCCCTATGGAACGCGAGCCTCAACGGTGGTGATGCTGGCCGCCGATGGCGGGATCACCTTCGAGGAACGCAGCTTCGGGCCCAACGGCCAGCCGCTTCAGTCTTCACGAATAGCGACCGGCGTGTAGGCCGGCACCAGATCGAAAAGTTCGACAATGTCGGCATTACGCATGCGGATGCAGCCATGCGACGCCGGCTTCCCCATCTCGGCATGTTGCGGCGCTCCGTGAATATAGATGTAACGGCGCATCGTATCGACGCAGCCCAGCCGGTTTCGCCCGGGCTCGCAGCCGGATAGCCACAGGATGCGCGTCAGCACCCAGTCACGCCCGGGATGCCGCTGCTCGAACTCCGGAGACCACACCTCGCCGGTGGGCCGGCGCCCGACGAATATCGCATTCTCCACTGCGCCGGCACCGATTTTGGCCCGAATCAGGTGTCGACCGCGCGGGGTCTGAAAACTGCCCGACAATTCGCCGACCCCGGCTTGGCCGGTCGAGATGCGGTACTCGCGTAGAACGCGGCCGCCATCATCGAACAGGGTCAGCAACTGGCGGGCAACCGAAATATCAATCTTCACTGCATTTTCCGGCGCCGCTCGGCAAAGAAGGCGGAAAGGACACCACTGCATTCATCGGCGAGAACGCCGCCGCGCACGGTGGTATGGTGGTTGAGGCGCTCGACGCCGAAGAGATCGACAACGCTGCCGTGGACCCCGGTCTTGGGGTCGCGGGCACCATAGATCACGCGCGCAATCCGCGAATGCAGAATCGCCCCGGCACACATCGCACAGGGCTCGAGCGTCACGAACAATTCGCACCCTGGCAGACGGTAATTGCCGAGCGTGCGCGCCGCATCGCGCAGCGCGGCGATCTCGGCGTGCGCGGTCGGGTCGCTTTCGCCAATCGGACTGTTGAAACCGCGTCCGATGATTTCTCCAGCCATGACCACGACAGCGCCAACCGGTACCTCGCCCAGGCATTCAGCCGCGCGGGCCAGTGAAATGGCCTCGCGCATGAAGAACTCGTCGCCAAGCGTGGGGGCGGTCTGCAGGATCATCTCCATGCCGCTACCAAGTGAAGCGCGAACCGGGCCAAATACCAGGTCTGGCCGACCGCTGCCGCATCGCCGAGATCCATCAGGAGGAACTTCCCGAGTATCGGGGCAATCGCCCTCGACATCCGCCTCCAGAGGCGCCGAAGCAGGCAAGCAGGTCGTCCACTTGCTGGTTCATCGGCCGTGTTCCAGGCACGTGAGCCGTTCGCGTAGACGATCCATCTCATCGAGCATGTCGGCCACCAGTGCCGCGAGTTCCGGCACCGCATCGAAGTCCCGCTCGATCTGTCGCATGCGCCGGGCGCGCGCCAACTCCGCACTGGAAAAACGCCAGACACCCGCCACACACTCGGCATGCGGAAAGAACTCGGCCCCGATATGCCGGAGCAGCCATTGCGGTTCCACTGCGCAGGCCGAAGCCACCTGCTCCAGGGTTAGCCAGGAATCTTCCATCAGGATGCCGTCGAAGACTTCATCTTCCTGCATTGCTCAGGTCCTCCCGCGTGGATCGAAGGCGAGTTCCTTCGCCAGGGTTTCATAGAGTGCCCGCGCCCGTGGCGTGTCGGCCGGGGGCAGGATCACCTGAATATCGAGGAGCAGGTCGCCCGGTGGCTCACCGGGAATGCCCTTGCCGCGCACGCGCAACTGCTTGCCGCTTTGCGCGCCCTCCGGGATGCGCACCTTCAACGACCCGCCGGGCAGATCGACGGTCACGACAGCGCCGAGCGCTGCTTCCCAGGGCGCCACCGGCAGGCTCAGACGGAGATCGCGCCCCTCGGCGGACAGGCGCGAATGCGGCCTGAAGTGCACTTCCAGCAACAGATCGCCGGCCGGCGCACCTCCCAAACCCGGTGCGCCCTGCCCTGCGAGACGAATGATCTGGCCGGCGCGGACGCCACGCGGAATTTTCACGTTGAGGGTACGCGTCCTGAGCTGTACAAGACCATGGGCGTCGAGCTCGGGAGCGCGCAGGGTGATCTGACGCGTGGCCCCGGTAAAGGCGTCCTCCAGATCGAGCAGCACCTTGGCATGATGATCCTCGCCGCGCGCCCGAAAGTGCGTGTCGTGGCTGCCGGCACCAACGCCTCCGTGCCGCCCCATGCGTCCGAACAGTTCCGCAAAGAAATCGGAGAATTCCGCCGCCTCGTGCGGGGAAAAACCGCGGCCGGAAAACTCGAAGCCGGCATCCCAGTCCGGCGGCGGACGAAAATCCTGGCCGGGGGTATAACTCTTGCCCAGTTGCTCGTAGGCGGCGCGCTTTTCCGGGTCCGCGAGAACCGTATAGGCCTCGTTCACCTCTTTCATGCGCGCTTCCGCATCCGGCTCTTTCGAGACATCGGGATGATACTTGCGCGCGAGCTTGCGGAACGCTTTCTTGATTTCCTCGGCGGTGGCGTCGCGAGCCACCCCCAGCGTCTGGTAATAGTCCTTGAATTGCATGAAAAAACCCCATCGTCGGCAGGCCTTAAGCTATCAGAAATTGCGGTTGCATGCAGTGCTTTCAAGGCCTTGAAGTCTGGCAGGTCGATCCCAAATTATAAGCAGCCGGCGTTATTGCCGTCGCTTTCAACTGACTCTCAAGGAGGTCAATACCATGCATTATCGCTCGTTTTATCCCCGCGACCTGTTCGCGGACCTGGATCGCCTGCAACGCGAGATACAGCAGGCATTTGACATTTCGCCGAGTATCCGCGGCTTGACGCGCGGCTTCCCGGCAATGAACATCGGCGGCACTGCGAAATCGGTGGAAATCTATGCCTTCGCCCCCGGCGTCGATCCGGCCAGTCTCGAGGTGCACGTTGAAAAAGGAGTCCTCACCGTGGCCGGCGAGCGCAAGCTCGACCCGGTGCCCGAGAAGGCCACCACCCACATCGATGAACGTTTCGCCGGCCCTTTCCGCCGCGTGGTGACGTTGCCCGATGACGTGGACGCCAATGCGGTTGACGCCAAGTACCGCGACGGCGTGCTGCACATCAGCATCGCTCGCAGGGAAGCCGTGCAACCACGGCGCATTGCCATTCAGTAAGGGAGGAACGGACCATGACCAACACCACTGTCGTGAAACAAACCGATGCTGGCCGCAACGAAATGGCCCAGGTGCCGCCGGTGGACGTGATCGAAGATCCCGCCGGGATCACCGTCTATGCCGATCTGCCAGGAGTGCCGAAAGATCGTCTGAGTCTGCAGATCGAGGGCGACACCCTGACCATCGAGGGCGAGGTGGCGCTCGTCATTCCCGAAGGCATGGAAGCGAGTCACACCGAAGTGAGTCTGCCGCGTTACCGTCGCGTGTTTACCCTGTCCAAGGAACTGGACGCCCAGAAGGTGGACGCGAAGTTCGACCAGGGCGTGCTCAGACTGCACATCCCGAAGGCAGAACACGCGCAGCCACGGAAGATCGAGGTGAAGATAGCCTGAATCACCGGGGGGCGGCCCCAAACCGCCCCCGCCGAGCCGTCATGATTGAACACCGGACGTACAGGATGAAACGGCGCAGTCCCGGTTACTCCCACTCAATTATTTCCTGCGCCTGTAAACCCGCATGAAATATAGCGTTTTGGTCGCTCATATTTCCGTCTACCGTCATGTCTACCGTCATAGGATGAGTGCTTGTGTGAGGTGGTCGCTCCGGCCGGCTAAGCACTGTCATCAATGCGATCCGGGCCGAGGCGCTGTAGGGGGCCGTTGAAGCCAAAGATCGCGTCGAACACCTTGATTATATAGAAAATTGCCGCTCATGCCGATGTGCGTGAGTCCATACAGGATGTCAGAAGCGCACTATCGCCAAACATGCCGGCAGTCTGAAAGCACAACGCCCTCGCCTCACGGCCACCAGCTATCCCCAGGAACGCCCGCAGGTTGCTCCTAGCGCACATTAGGCACCTGACAGGTCGTCAGGGCCCAGATAAGTGAGGTCGATCCTGCCGACGTCCTGAGACACCTGGGCACGCATTAAACCCGCTCTACCGGAATTAAGCGCAGCCTGCACTGTGCCCAGCGGTGTGCCGTCAGCCGAGAGTACGCATGGCTGACCGCCCCAGTGATGGACCTGGACGGGCGTGTCCGGCGGCGGCGGTGCGCCGAGCCACGCCACATTCGCCCAGTACCTCCGGTCGGCCCAGGTGCGGTTCTCCCGCGGGGAGAAACTTTGCACGAACTCGGTCCACATCGCCTTCGTCTCGGCGGTCGGCCAATCGGGCTGGGCGCTACATGCGGCGACCACTTCCGAATTGAGCCATTGTCGAAGCTCCTGGCCCCTCTGGAAGGTCGCGCCGGTGTCAGTCACGGCCTTAATGGCAGCAAGCCTCGAGTTGAACCCCGCCTGGATGAGGATCGAGGCCGAACGGTTCAGCGTCCCGGTTTCGACAGCTGGGACGGCTACGCCAAGCTCGTGGTCTTCGAGCAGGAAGCCGCCGATGGTGTCGCCGTTGGCGGCCGCACGAACGCGGATGGCCTCCATTGCCCAAGGCAGGCGATAGACGAGTCCCCCTTCGATGAACTGCAGCGTCTCCGACTCCTGACCGACGGCGATGGCAGCAAGGGGCTGGCCGAGAAGCCAGGTACGCAGGATGTCGCGCCAGTTGGCGGGCATGGGGTCGGGCCTGAAAGGATAGAAGGCGAAGATGCGCTCGGCGATGCTCGTGATCGCCACGATCGCCGCCTCGGCATCACCGTCGAGAATGCCACCATTAGCCTGAACCAGGAGAAGGTTGGCGTCCGCCGCGATAGCGTCGAGTGCATGCCCGGTCGTCAACCCGACGCCGGCGAGGAAATAGCCCCGGCGCCGCGCCGCCGTCGACTGATTCCAGATGTGCCGGCTGCGCGAAACGAGGCCCGCCTTGAGGGCCTGTTGCACCTGCTCGTTCTGTCGTAGCAGGCGACGGTGCCAGAGAGAGGACTGTAGGATGTCATCCAGCGCGGCCTCGACCCCCTCGTCCGGGATGTCGTTTTCGCCTATGAGGCTAAGGATTGCCGTGTCGAGCGTTGCGACGTGCTGCTCCCAGTCGGCCAGGGCGCGCTCGCGGTCCTCCGGCGTCTCGTTCGCGACATCGGGGAAGGTCCATGCTGCCGCGTTATTGACGACATACTCGACGAGTTGACTCAGGTCGCCGCCGATGCGGGCGCGCATGCGGGATAGCAGCGCCGCGACCAACTGCACCAGCCCGCTCTCCATATTGCGCGCGCCGAGATCGTTGATAAGGGCTTCCCAGTTGCGCCGCTTCTTCGCGATGTCGTCGAACATGGGGAACAGCACGATGCCTTCCACGTCGACATAGGCACGTCCGGCTCGCCCGATAACGTTCTTGAACTCGGAGATCTCGATCCGTTCGCCGAAGCGATGGAGCGAGTGCATGACCACGGCCGTGGCCGAGAGGTTGAGCCCCTGCGCGAGCGTTGGCGATGAGATGGTGACCTTGAGGACGTTGTCGCGTAGCAGGCGCTCGACCTCCTTGCGATAGGCGGTTGGCAGGGCGCCATGATGCAATGCGACGCCGAGGCGCAGGCATTTGAGGATGGCGCTATCCGGCCCGAGCCATTCCTCGCCGAGCGCGATCGCGGTGTTGAGGACGACAGGGTCCGCCTCGAGCAACGAATGAAGCGCGCCTCGCTCATGGAGATCGACGATTACATCTGCGAAGGGCTCGACGCTGCGCCGCTCCGGGCAGAAGATGAGGACGGTCTGCCCATCCTCGACCAGCCGCCAGGCCGTCGCGAGGCAGAGCTCGCGCTGATCGCAGGGGAATAGCTTGGTTCGACGACGCTTTGGCGGCACCCAGTTCGGGGGCGCGGCCCCTGCGAGCAACCGCTGGACCCACGGCCGTTCGTCGCCAACGCGCAGGTTCAGGCGCGCGCTGGGCGATGACCAGACGACCTCGCCGAACCGCAGTCGGGTCGGCCGCCAGTCGTGCTTGATCAGGCCACCTGGGTGATCCCGCCGCAGCCACCCGGCGAAGTCATCAAGCTGATCCCCATCGGGCAAGATCGCCGAGAGGCACACGATCCGACGTTCGTGCGCGTCCGCGCGACGAAGCAGTCGCTGGATCTGCACCTCGTAGCGAACCTCGCGCTCGTTGAGGCCGATCATGTGACCTTCGTCGAAGACGAGCAAGCCGACGTCATCGAGGAGGGATGGATCGTTGCGGAGCGCGAAGTCGAGTTTCTCCGGCGTCGCGACGACGATGTCACGTTCCCGGATCGCGTCCTCATCGAAGCCGCTCACCCCGATGCTGCCGTAGAGCGCCGAGATCGTCTTCCCCAGTGGGCCGAAGGTCCTCTGCAGGGTTGTCTCGGTCTGCGCCGACAGCGCGCGCAGCGGCGTGATGAAGACTACCCGCTTGCCGCCAGCCAGGCAGCGCAAGATGCACAGCTCGGCAATGCGTGTCTTGCCGGCGCTGGTGGGCAGCGAAACCACAAGGTCATCGGATTGGTCGGCTGCGCGAGTCGCCGCTTCGATCTGGGAAGGCCACAGGTCCACTTCGGCCTTAGGGCGTCGTTGCAGCAATGCGATGAACAGCTCGCGAAGCCAGGGCCAGTCGGCCGCGTCGCCACCAGCCGGCTGGAGCGGCACCTTCTCGTGGAAGGTGTTCGACCAGAGGTCCGACAAGAGGTGGATCGCTATGCGATGCGACCACCATTGTGGCAGCATGTTTAACTCGCTGCAGATGGCGAGACCTGTCCGAAGCCGCTCCAGCGCCTGGTCGAGCAGTGGTTGCTCGCCACGTTCCAGTGCGAGAAGGAACAGGGACATGGCCGCCATGAAGGCATCGTTCAGCGCGGTGTCGAGGCCGTCGAAGAGGAACTCGTCGCCGCCGTCGGCCAAGTCGGCCGCCGCCTCGGCTTGATCAAGCTTGGTCTGGATGTCGGCCGCGATTCGGGCATCGCTGCCTTCGCCGGAAGCCCGATAATCGAGCACGTTGGCGCGAAGGGCGCGGAAGTTTCGCCTCATCAACAGGGCGAGTACCCGTTCCGTAGGCGCGAAATTCTCGTCTGCTTCGACGATCGCGAGCAGCGAGTAGGCACGGGCGGAGAGATGGGCGAGATGATAGCTCGCCGCTGCCATGATGAAGTGGAAGTCACGATCGACCTCCTGGCGATTGCCCTTGGCGATCACGGCCTCCAGGGCGGTAGCGGCCTGCTCCAAGGCAGTGCGCGCCCGCGCGGCATCGCCACCGAGTTCACGTAGGCGAAGACCGAGCCCGAGAAGGGCGTAGCCGTAGGAATGCAGGTCGTAGCTGAGCTGTGGCGCAAACGCCGGGGCATCCGGCGGAAGTGCGCCGTCGCGCCAGATGATCGCGCGCGCCTGGCCGCGCGCGATGAGACGGCCGCGAAAGCCGGCGGTCGCCGCTTCTGCGATATCGGCCGCGATTGCCTCAGGCGTTGTTGGCATCGGCAATCACTCGATCATAGACCGCACCAATGAAGGCTGCGTGGTCCTCTACGCGCAGGCCGATCCCCCACTGATTGATCGGTCCTGGGTAGGCTTGGAGAGAGGCAGTTAGCAGGGCATCCGGCGCGTTGCCGGAAAAGGTGAAGAGCAGATGCCGGACGTTCTGCGCCGGGATCGCGTGCTTGAGCAGCGCATCGTCGATCGCGTCGGCGAGCGGCAAATTGCCCAGCTCGAGAAGGCGTGCCGAGATGAAGGACAACGCGTGGGCGGACGGCAGCCCGCCATCCTTGTCCAGACCAGCCCGGGCTTCAGTGAGGACGTGAGCGGTCAGCGTGGCGCGGCTCTTTGCCTCCGTCTTCAGGAAATGTAGGCGCTGGGTCTGGGCGTCTTGGAGGATGCCGATCACGTCGTCGCCGCGCATCGCCATGTTGCGATGGTCTTTCCAGCGCAGCCGCTTGATCGGAGCGCGATAGCCGCCACTGTGCGCATCGATCCATTCCGTCGCGTAGATCTCGCCCAGATCGCCGGAGCGGATTGCCTTTGTGGTCGGGAGCTTGCCTTGGATGAGCGCGGCCGCGGCAGGCTTGCCGAGACGGGCGAGCGCGCGCGCCACCTGTTCTTCCGACGCATAGTGCCCAGGCACGATGGCCGCCGTCGCCTGAATCCCCGTCGGAAGGCTCGCGGTCTGCCCGGTCATTACCCTGCGAAAGTGCGGCCCGACTGGCTCGTCGTCCGAAAGGCACCAATCGTTGAAATGCGCCACGCTCTTCCTCCCGGTCAGTGAGGAAAGTTTTCGCGGACACGAAAGAAGGTCGAGCCGGTTTCATCGGCTCGGCGAACCCTGCGTTCGAGGACTGGGGTGGTCGCTGACAGTTTCTTAGATGGCATGGTCTTCGGCCGACACTCCCTAGAACTTCTTCTCCGCACCGGAGATCGGATGCACATAGATGAGCCCTTTGGTTTGTGCCGCCTTGACCTTCCGATCGATCATCTCCCGCAGGCTCAGGTGCCCTTCCAATACCAGGATCAGATCCTCTCCGTCGATAAATATCATCTGAATCTCTTTGCCCATGACAAGGCTGCGAATGACTTCTGGACTGAAGCCATTCACTGAAATGAACAAACCGCGTCCGTACAGCTTGCCCGCCACCTTGCCGGCAAACTGGTACACGGGTTCGTTGCTCGCAGATCGTTCCTGCCACTTGGCCTCGATGAGGTAGTGCTCTCCATCGAACTTCACCGCGCCGTCGACCTGCTCCCCATTCACACGGAATGCCTCGGTAGTTTCCAGGCGCGATAGGCGGGACAACTCGGAGAGGATGCGCTCGAGTGCGTACCCGCGCTGCTGCCGTGAAGTCTTGTTGGCGAGCAGATCGAGGTATTCGCCACGCAACTGTTCGAGCGACGCCGTGGGTTGCTGGCGCACGGATTCCTGGGCTGCCCGGCGCTCGCGATCCGCCTTGATCTTGGCGTCCCGAATCTCCTGCAATTGGCGGAGATGCTCAAGGCTCTTGTTGGCTGCGCCGCGATCCAGCTTGCCGAGCCGGTCGAAGTAATACGGGTCGAAATGCGACCAAGTCAAAAGCGATTGCAGCATTGCGCGAAACGGACCGAGACCGTTGTCGGGGCGTGCCGCGAGCGCTTTGAACAGCGCATCGACGACTTCATGACGTTTGAGCGCGTTCTCGCCTTCGATCTGCAGAGACGCGATTTCGGCCTTGTTGCATCCGTGCTTCTCGAAGAAGCCGACGATGTCCTTGCGAGGCCAGAACAGCGACAGGATGCAGTCCTTCATGCAGCCTTTGATGTCGGCGGGAAAACTCATGCCATGTCCTCCCCGTCAACCGATCCGACCAAGGAGTTGCGCGATCACGTCGCTGGCCTGGCGCTGGCGCAACGCCCTCGCCTCCCGTTGCTCCGGCTCGTCGCCCTCGCCCAGCTCGAACTTGGCGACCGATACGGGGCCATCCTTGCGGTAGCCTTCAGTCTTCTCGTCGTCCGCGAAACGGCCGCGCAGGATCGCCAGCGACGCCTCGATGACCGCGCCGTGTTTGCCGCCGCACTCCTTGCGG
The DNA here is from genome assembly GCA_035429665.1 of Azonexus sp. Lineage (GTDB taxonomy): Bacteria > Pseudomonadota > Gammaproteobacteria > Burkholderiales > Rhodocyclaceae > Azonexus. The sequence continues at coordinate 3,315 of DAOMFF010000020.1, read as the reverse complement.
AAGGCCTCGGCCACGGCGTCCATTCCCTCGGGTGCGTGCTCGATGCAATAGATCAGGTCGTGCGCATCCTTGCGTTCGAAGCGCTGGTCGAACGCAAAGGACTTCAGGCAGGTGAAGCTGACGAGATTGGCGTGCTTGATCTTTTCGGTCGCGATCCCATTGCCGCCCAACAACTCGGCCTGGATTTCGGTGATCTGGTGCAAGTCGAAAACAATCGACGAATGCGGGATGTTCAGCGCCGAGATCGTGCCTTCCGTCGGCAGCGGCTGAACCTTGCCGCCCGCGATGTCCGGTGCGTCGGCCAGCAGTTCCAGCACCATTAGCGCACCGTGTTCGGTGCGGGTTTGCCATCGCCAGGACAGCTTCTGCTGCTTCTCGTTCTCCGCGCGTTCGAAGCCCATCTTCTTGAGGTTGTCCTCCAGCGTGTGGTACGCCTCGGTGTCGGCCAGGATTTGCAGGTCGATTACGATGTCCACGTCCAGGGTGCCGGCATGCGCCGGAACCAAGGGCGGCCGCGCGGCGACGAGATATCGCGGCGTGAGTCCTCCGACCAGGTATACCGACTCTTTCCACGGTCCCAGCCCACGCAGCAGGGTCACCAGGACGCGTTCGCAGTCCACCGTGTACTGGTCGCTGTAGCCGTCGAGCGTTGCGGGCTTGGCCATCAGAAGCCGATCCTTTCTTTGCGAAAGTGCTCGGCCATTTCTTTGGAGCGGCCTTCGCCGCGCAACAGGTCGAGATAAATCTGAATCGGGCTGGCCAGCCACAGGCCGCCGACCTTCTCGCGAAACAACAGTTCGCCCGGCGACTTGGCTTCGATGATCGCCAGATTGGCGCCTTCAGTGACGAACCGTGCGCCCAGGTCGCCGATCGCGGCCTCGGCGTCGGCGCCGATCAACACCCGTGTGCGTACTTGGGAGACATTGGAAAGGAACGGCGCATAGCGCTGCGCGGCGGCCTCGTGGCTGACTGCATACTGGACGTCATGCGCGTCGAAGGCCTCGCCGATCCGCATCGGCAATGTGTCCGCCTTCGCGGACGGCACATAGTAGCGACGCAGGGTCGGCGGCCGGATGGAAGCGAGCTGCTTGGCCCACGCATCCAGCAAGGCTGCGGGCTCGCGAAGGTGGCGCTCCTTGCTCGGCCCCTGCCCGCGCGACTCCAGCCAGTCGAAACGCTCAAGCTCGGTCAGCACCTGCGAAGCGGTGGCCGGCGACACCATCGCCTGTTGCGCCAGTTCCGTGACGCCGAACCAGTCCCGGTGCTGTACCAGCAGGGCGTGATGCACCTGCGCGCGCCGTCCGGAAAACAGCGCGCGAACCGACTTCGCAAGGGTCTTGGGTGGTGGCTTGTCGATGTAGAGATATGCGCCTGGCGCCGGTAGGAACAGGCTGCCGCCACTATCGTAGTAGCCGACGCGCTCGCTTCTGAGCAGTTCCTTTGCCCCGGGGGAAATGGATTCGGCGACCAAGAGCGACAAGGGCTCTCCCTGACCTGTTGGCCGTCCGTGGCTTGCTTCCCGAAACTGCCAGATCACCTGACGGACATCCCGGGGAAAAACAGTTTTCTTGGCTTCGATGAGCAGGACGAAGGACTTGCCTGCGACGTGGAGATCGACCTGGGCGTCATGCCCGCGGTCACCGTGCTTACTTGCGGGCTCCCTATGGTCGAGGTCGGCATCTACCTCCGGAAGCTCCCGCAGGGCATCAACGAAGCGCGTGATCAACTGTCGTGCGGTCAGGGGGGACTCAAGCATCATCGTGGCGCGAAGCCCTCTTTTACTGTCCAGTAAATATGGGCATTGTATCGAATATTCGAGCGGGTAGTAATATTTACTGCACAGCAAATAAGCTCGAGGGCCCCAGCCTGCGCTTCGGGCTAGGTGATCAACGCGTAAACGGGGGGCGTCGAGGAGGTGAGCGCCGGGCTGGTGCTACCCGCAGCGCAGCGAGGACACCCGATCCCAGTGGACTACCCTGACGTCCGGCCATTGAGAATTCGCAATCAGTTTGGCGGAGAGACAATATTCCTCAAACACGGGGATGGTCGCATTGCGCTCGGAACGCGCATGTCAGGCACGCCTTCTGAGAGTATGACCAGCGCGGCAGAACACGGCCTGCGAGAACGTCCTCCCGCCTCCTGACCAAGGCCACCACCTGTTCGTCAGTTATCAATTTGACGCGATGCGCGGTCGGTAAGGCTCGCGGGGCCGGCGCCTTCACCAACACATACCCGTAGGACGCCACCGACTGCCCCGTCTGTCCCATCACCGCCATCCTCTGTGCGGACAACTGGATCACGTCCGACAGGGAGGGCTGGTTGCTCCAGCGCGTCTTGAACTCCACCAAAACGATCATACCGGAGGGCAACCGGTATGCCCGGTCAAGTTTCGCCATCAGTCCGACGGGCGTGGAGACCCGGAACAGCCTTTCCATGTAGACCAACTCGGCATCCCGCAGCGCCGCCGGTCGTGAGGCCCGCTCAGCCCGTGTGGCATGGCTCTCAAGTGATCGCCGCCGCGCCATGACCAGCGCGAAGCCTATGACGGCAACGGCGCAACCGACGCCCCACGCTAGCGCCGACACTTGCCACCTCGACGCAAGTCTGACCACCAGCGAAGCCCCGTCGCTATCACCCCCAAGACCATGCGCACAGGAGTTTGCATTTGTGGCCATCGGCGAAGGATGACGCAGATGCCGGGCGCCCCCCGATAGTAGAGGCGGATCACCCGGCGTCCCCAAGCGCTGGGTCGCAGTGCCTCGTCCCTGAACCGGCGCAGCACCTCCGTCTGCCAAGCATCGCCGAACACGCAGGTGGCGATGAAACAGCGCCCCTTCCGATCAGCTTGCGTGGAAGCCGCCAGGCCTTCCCGATAGAACTGCTCATGCTCGACCAGCCCCCGTGCACGGGCATGCCGCTGCCGATCGGTGCCCCGGCGTCCATAGAGATGTTCGAACACCACCAATCTCTCGCACCGGCCCATCTGGGCCAGGTCCGAAGCACTGACCATCCGGCCGCTCACCGGCCGGCGCGATCGCTTGCTCATGACCGGCTCACGCGTCGATCGCTGGCGCGAAGAGGTCGTTGGTGATGTCGCCACTGCCCTCCTGTGCGCTACTTGCGGAAGGCAGATGAGGCGAGCCACGTCCCATCCCGGCGAACACACCACTCTGTGCCAGCAAACCGTCGTAGGCCAGCACGCGAAGGCGGTTGACCCGCTTGGTGCCCTTGTGAAACTGGACCAGGTCGTCATACAGGCACGGATGGTCGGCCCGCGCCAGTTCGAAGACGAGACGAATGGGCTTGGGATCCTTC
>DAOMFF010000019.1:0-15001 GCA_035429665.1 Azonexus sp. | reverse complement strand
GCGCGGCCGTGCGCACCCGTGAGCCAGGGCAGGACGCGGCGACGCGCAGCTTTCAGGCTTTACGGATTCATATCAATCAGGAACTCGGCCAACTGGAAATAGCCTTGCCGCAAGCCGTCGAACTGCTCCGGCCGGGCGGGCGCCTAGTGGTTATTTCCTTCCATTCGCTCGAGGACCGCATTGTCAAGAATTTCATGCGCGAGCAGGCGACGGCCGACTCGCTGCCCAAGAATCTTCCGTTGCGTGCCGACCAGTTGCCGAAGCCGAAGCTGCGCCTGGTCGGCCGGGCGGTTAAGGCTTCCGCTGCCGAGGTTGGTGCCAATCCGCGGGCGCGCAGTGCAGTGATGCGGGTAGCTGAAAAAATCTGATGGTCCGTTTCAACATGATCCTTCTCCTGATCGCCGTCGTTTGCGCACTGGGCGCCGTGACCTCCCAGCACCGTGCGCGCAAGCTCTTCCAGTCGCTGGAAGGCGAGCATGAGCGGGTGCGTCAACTGGACATTGAATATGGGCAATTGCAGCTCGAGCTATCGACTTGGGCGACTCATCCGCGGATTGAGCAGATCGCCCGTGACCGCCTGCACATGGTGACGCCGGATGCGGTCGGCAGGGTTGTCGACAAGCCGGTGCCGAAGTCGGCACCCAAGCCGGCGAAGAAGGGAGGGCACTGATGGTCGTCCGTCGGCGCACCCAGCGCGGCCACCGCTTCACCGAGAGTCCGGTGCTGCAACTGGCCTTGCAGGGCTGGCGCTCGCGCACGGTCGGCCTGCTGCTGATGGCCGCCTTCGTGGCACTGGTCGGGCGCAGCTTCTATCTGCAGGTGATCAACAACGACTTCCTGCAGGAGAAGGGTGAATCGCGCTATCTCCGCGATATCGAGGTCTCGGCCTCGCGCGGCAAGATCGTCGACCGCAATGGCGACATGCTGGCGGTGTCGACGCCAATGAAGTCGATCTGGGCAATCCCCGGCGACGCACGGACCATGAGCGCGGCGCAGAAACGGCAACTGGCCGCGCTGCTCGACATGAGCGTCCGTGATCTGGATGGCAAGATCGCCCCGGAAAAGACATTTGTCTTCATCAAGCGCCAGGTCCCGCCGGAAACCGCCGACCGTATCGCCGCATTGAAGCTGCCGGGCGTGCACCAGGAAAAGGAATACCGTCGTTACTACCCGACAGGCGACATGACTGCGCACATCGTCGGCTTTACCGGCGTCGACGACAAGGGGCTTGAAGGTGTCGAACTGGCCTTCCAGCCGAGTCTGATCGGACGCCACGGCAGCCGTACCGTGATCCGTGACCGCCGCGGCAACATCGTCGAAGACATCGGCGCGCTGAAGCCGCCGCAGGATGGCAAGGATGTTCGCCTGGCGCTCGATTCGAAGATCCAGTACCTGGCGTACAGCCAGCTCAAGGCTGCGGTCGAGAAGCACAACGCCAAGGCGGGCGGTGCCATCGTTCTCGATACGCGGAACGGCGAGATCCTCGCGCTGGTGAATCTGCCCTCCTACAATCCGAACAATCGCGAGCACCTTTCGGGAGCCCAACTGCGCAACCGGGCGATCACCGATACCTTCGAGCCGGGGTCGGTGATGAAGCCGTTCACCGCCGCGCTGGCCCTCGAGCTCGGCAAGGTGCGGCCGGATACCGTGATCAACTGCGCGCCGGGCAAGCTGACCATCGGCTCAGCGACCATCTCCGATGCCCATCCCCACGGCGCACTGACAGTGGCGCAGGTGGTCCAGAAATCTTCGAACGTCGGCACGGTCAAAATTGCCCTCGGTTTCCCGCCCAAGGACATGTGGGAAATGCTCGACAGCGTCGGTTTCGGCCAGGCGCCCAATCTCGGGTTCCCCGGCGAGGTGCATGGACGTCTGCGGCCTTGGAAAAACTGGCGGCCGATCGAGCAGGCGACGATGTCCTATGGGCACGGCATAGCGGTCAGTCTGATCCAGTTGGCGCGTGCCTATGCAATTTTTGCGCGAGACGGCGAGACGGGGCCGCTGACCCTGATCCGCAGCGATGAGCCGCCGGTGCACGGCGCTCGCGTCTTTTCGCAGGAGACGGCGCGCGAGATCCGTACCATGCTGGAAATGGCGGTGCAGCCCGAAGGAACTGCGCCCAAGGCCCGGGTGCCTGGCTACCGGGTCGGCGGCAAGACGGGCACGGCCTACAAGATCGAGGGCGGTCAGTATGTGCGGAAGTACATCGCTTCCTTCGTCGGGCTGGCGCCGATTGGCGACCCGCGGCTGGTGGTGGCGGTCATGATCGACGAACCGACGGGAGGCGCGCATTACGGCGGTGACGTGGCCGGCCCGGTGTTCTCGCAGATCATGGGCGGCTCCCTGCGGACGCTTGGAATTCCGCCCGACGATCCGCTGCAGGTGGCCGATGCGGCTGCCAGAAAGGGGCGGCTGTGAGCGCCCCGCGCACGATTCTCGAGCGTCTGGCAGCGCGCGGTATCATCGCCACGGGAGTGGCTGACGACAGCCGCCAGGTACGGCCGGGCGACATCTTCCTTGCCTATCCCGGCGACCTTGCTGACGGACGCCGCTATATCGGCGACGCCATTGCCCGCGGGGCGGTTGCCGTGCTCTGGCAGGCAGGCGGCGATTTTGTATGGAATCCGGCGTGGACCGCAGCCAGGCTGCAAGTCGACGGGCTACGGACGCTCGCCGGTCCGCTGGCGCATCTGGTCTGCGGCGAGCCGAGCGCCAAGCTCTCGCTGATCGCCGTCACCGGTACCAATGGCAAGACCACGGTGAGCCAGTTCGTTGCCCGCGCCCATTCCCGCAAGTGCGCGGTCATCGGCACCCTCGGCGCCGGTTTCCCGGGCGCACTCATGGATACCGGCTTCACTACGCCGGAAGCGACGACCCTGATGCGCCTGCTGGCCGGCTTCCGCCATGCCGGAGCCGAGGCCTGCGCCGTTGAGGCCAGTTCGATTGGCATCGAGGAGGGGCGCCTGAACGGCGCGCAGGTCGATGTCGCGGTATTCACCAATTTCACCCGCGACCACCTCGACTACCACGGCAGCATGGAAGCTTATGCCTTTGCCAAGCGCCGCCTCTTTGTCTGGCCCGGCCTGCGCACGGCGATCATCAACGCCGACGATGAGTTGGGGCGCAAGCTGATGCGTGAAACGACTGCGCGCTCCGTTCTCGGCTACGGCATCGGCAACCAGGCGACGTCGGGCGGCGTGGCGGTGCGCGCCGAAGATCCGGTCACGACGCCGGGTGGTCAGCGCTTCAGTCTAGTGCTACCGGGAGGGCGCGCCGAGGTCCATACCTGCCTGCTCGGGCGCTACAACATAGCCAACCTGCTGGCGGCGGCGGCCGTACTCCACGATGCCGGGGCCGAAGCCGGGGAAGTTGCCCGTCGTCTGTCGGCGCTGACTCCCCCGGCCGGCAGGATGGAACGTCTGGGCGGTGCCGGCGAGCCACTGATCGTCGTCGATTACGCGCACAGCCCGGATGCGCTGGAGAATGTCCTGCGGGCATTGCGCGGCGTGGCGCAGGCGCGCAATGGAAGTCTCTGTGTCGTCTTCGGCTGCGGCGGCGACCGCGACCGCGGCAAGCGGCCGCAAATGGGTGAGGTTGCCGCCCGGCTGGCCGATCGCGTGGTACTGACCAGCGACAATCCGCGCGGCGAGGACCCGGCGCGCATCATTGCCGATATCCAGTCCGGCATGCCGCCGGTCGAGTCGGTTGTCGATCGCGCCGTCGCCATCCGCCGCGCCATCGCCGGCGCAGGCGTCAACGATATCGTCCTGCTCGCCGGCAAGGGCCATGAGCCCTATCAGGAGGTCGCCGGCATCCGGACGCCATTCTCCGATGTCGACCAGGCTCGGGCCGCGCTTGCCTTGCGCCGGGAATGTCCGCGGGTGGTGGCATGATGAACTGGCAACTCTCCGACATCCAGCGTGCTGTCGGCGGCGTCCTGTGCGGCCCGGATCAGGCGATTGCCGGCGTGTCCACCGACACGCGCACCGTCGAGCCGGGGCAACTGTTCGTGGCGCTGCATGGCGAACGTTTCGATGGCCACGATTTTCTGGAGCAGGCCATCGCCGCCGGTGCCGGCGCTCTGGTGGTGGCCGAGGAGGCGCGCATGCCGGTGGGCGCCTCGGCGCTGGTCGTTGGCGATACGCGGCTTGCCCTCGGCAGGATGGCTGCCGCTTGGCGCGCCCGCTTTGAAATCCCGGTCATCGCCGTGACGGGCTCGAACGGCAAGACGACGACCAAGGAAATGATCGCCGCCATTCTCAGGAGCGAGTTCGGCGATACCGTGCTGGCGACGCGGGGCAATCTGAACAACGACATCGGTCTGCCGCTGACCTTGCTTGGACTCGATCACGGTCATCGGGCAGCGGTCATCGAGATGGGCATGAATCACCCCGGCGAAATTGCCTATCTGGCGCTGCTTGGCGCTCCGACCGTGGCGGTGATAACCAACGCGCAGCGGGCTCACCTTGAAGGGATGGGCGACATGAACGAGGTTGCCCGCGAAAAAGGCAGCATCTTCGCCGGCCTCGTCGACGGTGGCGTGGCGGTAGTCAACGCCGATGATGCGTATGCCGATCTCTGGCGGAGGATGGCGGGAAGCCATGCATTGCGCACCTTCGGCATCGAGCGCGGGGCCGATGTGCGGGCCGTCGTTCGCCAGCAGGGGCTGACCACGCTCCTCGTCCTGTGGACGCCGGAAGGCAGGGCCGAACTGAAACTGGCGGTGCCCGGGCGTCACAATGCGCGCAACGCGCTGGCGGCTGCCGCCGCCTGTCTCGCCGCCGGAATTCCCCTGGCGGCCGTGGTCGCCGGACTCGAGGGAATCGCCGGCCTCAAGGGGCGCCTGCAACGGCGCAAGGGGCGCTTCGGCGCGGCGGTGCTCGACGATACCTACAACGCCAATCCGGATTCGGTGCGCGCCGGGATCGACGTGCTGGCCGCCACCGTCGGACGCAAGGTGCTCGTCCTCGGTGACATGGGTGAAATCGGTGAGGCCAGTGGCCAGTATCACGACGAGATTGGCGGCTATGCCAAGAGCCAGGGAATTGACCGCCTGTTTGCGCTCGGCGAGGCCAGCCAGCAGGCCGTGCGCAACTTTGGCGAGGGCGCCCGGCATTTCTGCGACATCGAGAAACTGATTGCCGCGGTCAACAAGGAATTGGGGCCGGAAACCACGGTGCTGGTCAAGGGGTCGCGCTTCATGAAGATGGAACGGGTGTCGGATGCCATCGTCAGCGAGGAGAAAGACTGATGCTGCTTGCGCTGACCCAATGGCTGGCCCAGGACGTCCGCTTCTTCAACGTCTTCAACTACATCACGTTGCGCACGGTACTGGCGGCGATGACGGCGCTGCTGATTTCCTTCGCCACCGGCCCGCGGGTCATCCGCTGGCTGGCCGCCCGGAAGATCGGGCAGGCGGTGCGCAGCGACGGGCCGGACACCCACCTGATCAAATCCGGGACGCCGACCATGGGCGGCGTGCTGATCCTGATCGCGATCGCCATCACCACCCTGTTGTGGGGCGACCTGACCAACAAGTACGTTTGGACGGTGCTCATCGTCACGCTCGGCTACGGCATCGTCGGCTGGTACGATGACTGGAAGAAGGTCGTGTACCGCGATCCCAAGGGACTGGCGGCGCGCTGGAAGTTCTTCTGGCAGTCGCTGCTCGGCATCGGTGCCGCCCTGTTTCTCGCGTTCTCGGCCAAATCCGGGGCGCAGACCGAACTGATCGTGCCTTTCTTCAAGACCATCGCCTACCCGCTCGGGGTCGTCGGCTTCATCACCTTGACCTATTTCGTGATCGTCGGCACGAGCAATGCGGTCAACCTCACCGACGGCCTTGACGGTCTCGCCATCATGCCGACGGTCATGATCGCCGCCGCCTTCGCGCTCTTCGCCTACGTCACCGGTCATGCCGTGTATGCCAAATACCTGCTGATTCCCTATGTGCCGGGGGCGGGCGAACTGTGCATCCTGCTCGGCTCAATCGCTGGCGCCGGACTCGGCTTCCTGTGGTTCAACGCCTATCCGGCGGAAGTCTTCATGGGCGACGTCGGCGCGCTGGCGCTGGGGGCGGCGCTCGGCACCGTCGCCGTGATCATTCGCCAGGAGATCGTCCTCGTCATCATGGGCGGCGTTTTCGTCGCCGAAACGCTGTCGGTGATGCTGCAGGTCAGCTATTTCAAATACACCAAGAAGAAGTTCGGCGAGGGCCGGCGGATCCTGCGCATGGCGCCGCTGCATCACCACTTCGAACAGACCGGCTGGAAGGAGACGCAGGTCGTCGTCCGCTTCTGGATCATCACCATCATGCTCGTGCTGATCGGGCTTTCTTCACTGAAGTTGCGCTGATGGAATTCAAGGGCAAACGCGTTCTGGTGGTCGGGCTCGGCGAATCCGGACTGGCGATGGCCAAGTGGTTGCAGCGTCAGGGCGCGTTGGTTCGCGTCGCCGACTCGCGCGACAACCCGCCGAACGTCGACGCGCTGCGTCGTGTTGCGCCGGATGCGGAGGTGATCGCCGGTCGTCAGTTCGCCGCGGCGACCTTCGCTGGTATCGACCTCGTCGCCCTGTCGCCGGGGGTTCCCAAGGCGACGCCGGCGATTGCTGCGGTCGACGTGCCGGTGGTCTCGGAAATCGAACTATTCGCCGCCGGCGTCCGCGAACTGGCGCCCGCCTCGAAGATCGTCGCCATTACCGGCAGCAACGGCAAGACGACGACCACCGCGCTGACCGCCCATCTGCTCAACGGCGCCGGCGTGCCGGCCGTCGCCTGCGGCAACATCTCGCCGTCGGCGCTCGACGCGCTGATGGATGCGCGCGATACCGGCCGGCTGCCGGACGTGTGGGTGCTCGAGCTGTCCAGTTTCCAGCTGGAAACGACGCGTCACCTGAAAGCCGACGCGGCGACCGTGCTCAACGTCTCGGAGGACCATCTCGACCGCTACGACGGCAGCCTGGCCAACTACGCCGCCGCCAAGTCGCGCATCTTCCAGGGCAAAGGGGCGATGATCCTCAATCGCGACGACGATTGGTCGATGGCCAACGGTCGCTGCGGGCGCCGGATGCTGACGTTCGGCCTTGACGCTGCGCCGCGCGCAGTTGACTACGGGCTGTGCGGCGGCGCGCTGTGCAAGGGCGGGAAGCAGCTGGTCGCGGTCGACGCCCTGCAACTGGCCGGTTTGCACAATGTCGCGAACGCGCTGGCGGCGCTTGCCCTGTGCGATGCCATCGGCGTCGCCCCGGAACGTGTGGTCGAGCCGCTGAAGTCCTTCGCCGGCCTGCCGCACCGGGTACAACCGGTCGCCGAGATCGCCGGGGTCCGTTATATCGATGACTCCAAGGGCACCAACGTCGGCGCGACGCTCGCTGCGGTTGAAGGTCTCGGGTGCAAGGTAGCCATCGTGCTTGGTGGCGACGGCAAGGGTCAGGACTTCAGCCCGTTGCTGCCGGTGCTGAAGAAGCATGGCCGGGCAGTGGCCCTGATTGGCAGCGCCGCCGAACAGATTGGCGGGGCGCTCGCCGGCTGCGGGTTGCCGGTGCGGCGCGCCGGCGACATGGAGACGGCCGTTCGCTGGTTGGCTAGCGAGGCGAGGAGCGGCGATTGCGTGCTGTTGTCGCCGGCCTGTTCCAGCCTCGACATGTACGGCAATTATGCCGAGCGGGCGGCCGCCTTCGTGGCGGCGGTGAGGGGTCTGTCATCATGATGCTCAACACCCTCGACGCGCCCCGCCGCCCATTGCCCGAGATCGACTACGCGCTGCTGTGGAGCACCCTGCTGCTGCTGTTTACCGGCATGGTCATGGTGTACTCGGCGTCGATCGCGATTGCTGAGGCCGGGCGCTTGACCGGCCATCAGCCGACCTATTACCTGATCCGCCACGCAATCTTCCTGACAATCGGGATGGCCGCCGCCGCCGCGGCATTCCAGGTTCCGATGTCGGTCTTGCAACGTTTCGCACCCATGCTCTTCATGATCGGCGTTGTCCTGCTCGCCATCGTGCTGATCCCCGGTATCGGCCGTGATGTCAACGGAGCACGGCGCTGGCTGCCCCTCGGTATCGTCAACCTGCAGCCTTCGGAACTGATGAAGCTGTTCGCCGTGCTCTATACCGCCGACTACACGGTGCGCAAGATCAACGTCATGCACGATCTCAAGCAGGCCTTCCTGCCGATGTTCGGCGCCATGGCCGTGGTCGGCATGCTGCTGCTCAAGGAGCCCGATTTCGGCGCCTTCGTCGTCATCATCGCCATCGCCATGGGCATCCTGTTCCTCGGCGGGCTCAAGGCGCGCCTGTTCGCCCTGCTGATCATCGGGCTACTGGCCGCCTTCGCGGTGCTGATCATCGTCTCGCCCTACCGCCGCGATCGCGTCTTCGGCTTCATGGACCCGTGGGCCGACGCCTTCGGGCGCGGCTACCAGCTGTCGCATTCGCTGATCGCCTTTGGCCGTGGCGAACTGTTCGGTGTCGGCCTCGGGGCCAGCGTCGAGAAGCTGTTCTACCTGCCGGAAGCGCATACCGATTTCCTGCTCGCGGTGATCGCCGAGGAGCTGGGCTTCTTCGGAGTGCTGGCGGTGATCGCGCTGTTTGCCCTGGTCGTGCAGCGCGCCTTCGCCATCGGCCGCCAGAGCGTCCAGCTTGACCGCCTCTTTCCTGCGCTGGTCGCCATGGGCACCGGTATCTGGATCGGTGTCCAGTCGTTCATCAACATGGGCGTGAACATGGGTCTGCTGCCGACCAAGGGCCTGACGCTGCCGTTGATGAGCTTCGGCGGCTCGGGGATTCTGGCAAATTGCGTGGCGCTGGCGATCCTCCTGCGTGTCGACTGGGAAAATCGCCAATTGATGCGCGGAGGCAAGCTATGAAGCCGATGGCACGGGTTCATCAATTGGTGATTTCATCTCAGGCCAACCCGGCGCAGCCGGTGTTAAGCGCGCAGCGCGGCCGGAGACAAAAAAGGCAGTTGATGCGGGGTGGAAAGCGATGAGCAAGACCATTCTGATCATGGCCGGCGGCACCGGTGGCCACATCTTCCCGGCCCTCGCCGTCGCCGAAAAAATGCGTGAGCGCGGCTGGCGTGTCGTCTGGCTGGGCAATCCGGAGGGAATGGAGGCCCGGCTGGTGCCGCAGCGCGGTTTCGATATGGTCTGGGTCAAGTTCGCCGCGCTGCGTGGCAAGGGTCTCCTGCGCAAGCTGCTGCTGCCGCTCAATCTACTGCGCGGTTTCTGGCAGGCGCAGCAGGTCATCCGCCAGGTAAAGCCGAACGTCGTTCTCGGCATGGGCGGCTACATCAGCTTTCCGGGCGGCATGATGGCGGCGCTGCTCGGCAAGCCGCTGGTTGTGCATGAACAGAATTCGGTGGCCGGGCTGGCCAACCGCGTGCTGGCCGGAGTCGCTGACCGTATCGCGACCGGCTTCCCGGAAGTGCTGAAAAAGGGCGTCTGGGCCGGCAACCCGGTGCGTCCGGAAATTGCGAAAATTGTGCCACCGGCCGAGCGTTTTGCCGGGCGCGATGGCGCACTGCACCTGCTGGTCATTGGCGGTAGTCTGGGCGCGCAGGCCCTCAACGAAATGGTGCCGCAAGGCATGGCGCTGCTCGGGGAGAGTGAATTGCCGCAAATCGTCCATCAGGCGGGCGAAAAACATATTGAGGCCCTCAAGGCCTATTACGCGGCGGTTGGTGTGCCGGCGCATTGCGTTTCCTTCATCGAGGACATGGCCGGTGCCTATGAATGGGCCGATCTGGTCATCTGTCGTTCCGGCGCGTTGACCGTGGCGGAGCTGGCGGCGGCCGGCGTCGCGAGCATCCTTGTCCCCTTCCCGCATGCGGTCGACGACCACCAGACCGGCAATGCCCGGTTCCTGGTCAACGTCGGCGGCGCCTTTCTGCTGCCGCAGCCCGAACTGACGCCGGAGGCGATAGCATTGATCCGCAACTACAGCCGCGGTCAACTGCTGGAAATGGCCGAAAAGGCCCGTAGCCTGGCGAGGCCTGAAGCTGCCGACGAACTCGCCGACGTCTGTGCCGAGGTGGCGAAATGAAACACAAGGTCAAGCACATCCATTTCGTCGGTGTCGGCGGCTCGGGGATGAGCGGCATCGCCGAGGTTCTCGCCCACCTCGACTATGCGGTCAGCGGATCCGACCTGGCCGTCAGCGCAACGACGCGCCGTCTCGAAGGTGAAGGCGTCAGAGTGAGCATCGGTCATGCCGCGGAGAACATTGCCGGGGCCGATGCCGTGGTCGTGTCCACGGCGGTCAAGGGTGATAACCCGGAGGTGATTGCTGCCCGTGAACGGCAGATTCCGGTTGTCCCGCGCGCCCAGATGCTGGCTGAACTGATGCGCCTGAAGCAGGGTATCGCCATCGCCGGCACCCACGGCAAGACGACCACCACCAGCCTGGTGACCAGCATCCTTGCCGAGGGCGGCATCGATCCGACCTTCGTCATCGGTGGCCGGCTGAACGCCGCCGGCGCCAACGCCCGGCTCGGGCACGGAGATTTCCTTGTGGCCGAGGCGGACGAGTCGGATGCCTCCTTCCTCTTCCTGTCGCCGGTGATCTCGGTCGTCACCAACATCGACGCCGACCACATGGAAACCTACGGCCATGATTTCGAAAGGCTGAAGGGTGCCTTCGTCGATTTCCTGAACCGGTTGCCGTTCTACGGCGTCGCCGTCCTCTGCGCCGACGACGCCAACGTGCGCGCCATCATGCCGCAGGTTTCGAGGCAGATCGTGACCTACGGCCTGGCACCCGACTGCAATTTCTACGCCGATAACATCGTCGCTGCCGGTGGCCAGATGCGCTTCGATTGCGTGCGCGTCAATGGATCGGTGACGCGCCTGCCAATTACGCTCAACACCCCGGGCCTGCACAATGTGCTGAATGCGCTGGCCGCCATCGCCGTGGCGACCGAGGTCCAGATCCCTGATGCCGCCATCGTCAAGGCGCTCGCCGAGTTCAAGGGGGTCGGTCGCCGCTTTCAGCGCTATGGCGAGCTAGCCTTGCCGTCAGGCGGCAGTTGCACGCTGGTCGATGACTACGGCCATCACCCGGTCGAGATGGCGGCCACGCTGGCGGCGGCGCGCGGGGCGTTCCCGGGTCGCCGCCTGGTGCTGGCCTTCCAGCCGCATCGCTACACACGTACCCGTGACTGCTTCGAGGACTTCGTCAGGGTTCTCTCCACGGTCGACGCACTTATATTGGCCGAAATCTACGCCGCCGGCGAGGCGCCGATCGTCGCCGCCGACGGCCGCGCGCTGGCCCGCGCCTTGCGCGTCGCCGGCAAGGTCGAGCTGGTGTTCGTCAAGGATATCGCGGCGATGCCGCAGACGATCCTGGATGTCGCCCGTGACGGTGATGTGGTGTTGACCATGGGCGCCGGCTCGATTGGTACGGTGCCGGGCAAGTTGCTGGAGGGCAGATGAGCGGATTCGGCAAAGTGGCAGTCCTCTTCGGCGGCACCTCCGCCGAACGCGAGGTTTCCCTCAACAGCGGGTCGCGGGTGCTGGCGGCGCTGCGCGGTCAGGGCATCGATGCCCATGCCTTCGATCCGGCAGAGCAACCGCTGGAAGCGCTCAAGGGATATGACCGCGCCTTCATCGCCCTGCACGGTCGCCACGGCGAGGATGGCACGATCCAGGGCGCGCTCGAGCTGATGGACATCCCCTACACCGGATCTGGCGTGATGGCTTCCGCGCTCGCCATGGACAAGTTCCGCACCAAACTGCTTTGGCAGGCAGCAGGTCTGCCGGTGCCGGAGTATGCCTTGTTGACCGCTGCTTCCGACTTTGCCGACGTCGAGGAGGAACTTGGATTGCCGATCTTCGTCAAGCCGGTGCACGAGGGCTCGTCGATCGGGATCAGCAAGGTCAAGGAACGGAACACGCTTCACCTCGCCTTCGCCGAAGCAGCGAAACACGATCCGCTGGTCATCGCCGAGAAGGGCGTGATGGGCGGCGAATACACCGTGGGAATTGTCGGCTCCGGGGACGACTTGATTGCGTTGCCGACGATCAAGATCGAGCCGGCCAGCGAATTCTACGATTACGAGGCCAAGTACAACCGGGACGATACCCGCTACCTCTGTCCCTGCGGCTTGCCGGAGGCGAGGGAAGCGGAAATCCGCAAGGGTGCGCTCGAGGCCTTCCGCGTCATCGGCGGCCGGGGCTGGGGGCGGGTCGACTTCCTTCTCGATGAAGACGGCAATCATTACTTTCTGGAAGTGAATACTTCCCCCGGCATGACCGACCACTCGCTGGTGCCGATGGCGGCGCGCGCGGCCGGCATGGACTACCCGACGCTGGTGCGCAGGGTGCTCGAACTGGCAGCCAACGACTGAGACCGTGAATGTGGAACAAACCGCACATCCTCAATGCCATTGCCGACCTGCTGATTCTGGCGGCGGTGGCGGCGCTGCTCGTGGCGGGAGCAGTGTGGCTGGTGCGCGTGCCCTCGCTGCCGGTGCGTCAGGTGGTGTTCACCCAGGAACTGCCGCACACGCGACGGGTGGAACTCGAGCTTGCGCTGCCGGCGGCGCTGAAGGGCAATTTTTTCAGCCTCAATCTGGAGGAGGTGCGCGGTACGCTGGAAAAGATGCCCTGGGTGCGCAAGGTCGAGTTGCGCCGCGTGTGGCCGGCCGGCCTGGAAGTGAACATCGAGGAACATCGTCCGGTGGCGCGCTGGGGGGAGGGACGGGGCGAGCTGGTCAATACCTTCGGCGAGGTCTTCGCGGCGACGGCCCCGGCAGCCGAAATGGCCGTCCTGCCATTACTCTACGGCCCATCGGGGACGGCGCCGGAAGTGCTCAAGCGCTATGGGGAATTTTTCGGCAATCTCAAGCCGCTGGGTCAGAAGCTGGTGCAGGTAACGTTGTCGCCGCGCCTGGCGTGGCAATTGAAGCTGGAGAACGGAATGGTGGTCGAGATGGGGCGGGAACAACCAAAGTCGCCGGTTGCGGCGCGCTTGCAGCGCTTTATCGAGGCTTATCCGGAGACAGTTGGCAGGCGGCCGGTTCGCCCCTCGGTGGTGGATTTGCGGTATCCGAACGGATTTGCGATGCGAGTCGCGGGTGAAGGCAAGGGAAAGTAGGCATATGAGCAGGGATAACAAGGATCTGATTGTCGGACTGGACATCGGAACTTCCAAGATCGTCGCGCTGGTCGCCGAGATCAACCAGGAGGGCCGCCTGAACGTCATCGGCATGGGCTCGCAGGATTCTCGCGGCCTCAAGAAGGGCGTGGTGGTGAATATCGAGGAAACCGTACACGCGATCAGTCGTGTCGTGCAGGAGGTTGAGCTGATGGCCGACTGCAAGGTCAAGGATGTCTATACCGGCATTGCCGGTAGCCATATCAAGAGCTTCAACTCCAACGGCATGGTGGCGATCAAGGACAAGGAAGTCACTCCGAGCGATGTCGAGCGCGTCATCGAGACCGCCAAGGCGATGCCGATTCCGGCCGACCAGGAAATCCTGCACATCCTCACCCAGGAATTCGTCATCGACGGCCAGGATGGCATCCGCGAGCCGATCGGCATGAGCGGCATGCGCCTCGAGGTCAAGACGCATATCGTCACCGGGGCGGTGTCGGCGGCCCAGAACATCGTCAAGTGCGTTCGCCGCTGCGGTCTGGAAGTCAATGACCTCGTGCTGCAGCCGTTGTCTTCCAGCTACGCGGTGCTGTCCGAGGACGAGAAGGATCTCGGTGTCTGCCTGATCGACATCGGCGGCGGCACGACCGATCTCGCTGTGTGGACGCAGGGTGCCATTCGTCATACGTCGGTGATTCCGATCGCCGGCGACCAGGTGACCAACGACATCGCCATGGCCCTGCGCACGCCGACCCGCGAGGCCGAGGACATCAAGTGCAAGTACGGCTGCGCGCTGGCGCAACTGGCCGATCCGGCGGCCAGCATGGAGGTTGCCGGGGTCGACGACCGCCCGAGCCGCAAATTGAGCCGCCGCGCGCTGGCCGACGTCATCCAGCCGCGCGTCGAGGAACTCTACGAACTGATCCAGAACGAACTGCGCCGTGCCGGCTTCGAGGAGGTGCTGTCGTCCGGCATCGTCCTCACCGGTGGCGCCAGCGTCATGCCCGGCATGGTCGAGCTGGGCGAGGAGATCTTCCACATGCCGGTCCGCCTGGGCAGTCCGAAATACATGGGCAGCCTGGCCGATGTCGTGCAGTGCCCACGCTTTTCGACGGCCTTCGGCCTGCTGCTCGAAGCCCAGGCTCAGCGCAAGCGCGGCCAGAAGATCAAGGAAAAGCAGAACGTCAAGGATGTCTTTGATGGCATGAGGTCGTGGTTTGCCAAGAACTTTTGAGTGGTTTTTGTGTTTTTTTCAGAGGAGGAAGTCATGTTTGAGATCATCGAGAAGGACGAAGAGCGCGGCACGATCATCAAGGTGTTCGGTGTCGGTGGTGCGGGTGGCAATGCCATCGAGCACATGATTCAGGAGGGAGTCAGCGGTGTCGAGTTCATCGCCGCCAATACCGATGCCCAGGCGCTGGGCCGCAACACCGCGGCCAGCAAACTGGCGCTCGGCACCACGGGCCTCGGCGCCGGCGCCAGGCCCGAAGCCGGTCAGGCTGCCGCCGAAGCGCATCGCGAAGAAATCCGTGCGTCGCTGGAAGGCGCGCACATGGCCTTCATCACCGCCGGCATGGGTGGTGGGACAGGCACCGGCGCCGCCCCGGTGGTGGCCGAAATCGCCCGCGAAATGGGGATCCTGACTGTCGGCGTCGTGACCAAGCCGTTCAGTTTCGAGGGCAACAAGCGGATGAAGGCCGCCGAAACGGGAATCACTGAATTCTCCAAGCACGTTGACTCGCTGATTGTCATCCTCAACGACAAGCTGATGGAAGTCATGGGCGACGACGCCGATGT
Organism: Azonexus sp.; assembly: GCA_035429665.1. Taxonomy (GTDB): domain Bacteria; phylum Pseudomonadota; class Gammaproteobacteria; order Burkholderiales; family Rhodocyclaceae; genus Azonexus. The sequence continues at coordinate 107 of DAOMFF010000019.1, read as the reverse complement.
CGATCACTGTTTCAAGGCAGCCGACGATGTGCTGAAGAACGCGGTCGGTGGTATCGCCGAAATCATCACCTATCCGGGCCTGGTCAACGTCGACTTCGAGGACGTGC
>DAOMFF010000018.1:0-15458 GCA_035429665.1 Azonexus sp. | reverse complement strand
CCAGGGACGCCACCGGGAAAACAGTACTGTTCTGGGCCAGACGAATGAACAACCATGCAATGGTTCAGATGCTGCTGAACCATGGTGCGCAGGACTGACGGGGCGGAACCGGCGCGAGTCACGCCGTCCGGGAGCGCTGCGGGAAGGTTGTCAGCAACCGCCGGCGGGTCCCGATCGGGGCCCGCCACCGGGTACCGCGGGCAGGGTCGTCAGCTACGGCAACTGACGCCGTCGCCGCGCTTGAATCCCATTTTCGCCAGCAGCTTTTCCGGCGGGCAGAAGCCGGTGAAACCGCTCTGCAGAAGGTTCAGGCCGACGAAGGCGGTGAAGGCGAGGAACCACTTCGAGACGAAGACCGGGCTGCCGTCGACGCCGAGGGCGAGGGAAAGCAGGACGAAAAAGCCGGCCATGAGGCGGATGATGCGTTCGATGGTCATGATTGATGCTCCTTGCGGAAGGCTGAGTAGTAAAGGACGGGAATCACCACCAGCGTGAGCAGGGTGGAGACGAGGATGCCGAAGATCAGGCTGATCGCCAGCCCGTTGAAAATCGGGTCGTCGAGAATGAACAGCGCGCCGAGCATGGCGGCCAGCGCGGTGAGGGCGATCGGCTTGGCGCGCACCGCCGCCGACTGGATGACGGCCTCGCGGAACGGGATGCCTGTGGCGACCTGCTGACCGATGAAGTCGACGAGCAGGATGGAGTTGCGGACGATGATGCCGGCCAGCGCGATCATGCCGATCATCGAGGTCGCCGTGAATTGCGAACCGAGCAGCGCGTGGCCGGGCATGACGCCGATGATGGTCAGCGGGATCGGCGCCATGATGATCAGCGGCACCAGGTAGCTGCCGAAGTGGGCGACGACCAGCAGGTAGATCAGGATCAGGCCGACGCCGTAGGCGATGCCCATGTCGCGGAAAGTTTCGTAGGTCACCTTCCATTCGCCGTCCCACTTGATGGCGTAGCCGGCGTAGGGATCGGTCGGCTGGCGCAGGAACCATTCGCCCAGCGTCCCGCCCTCCGCAAGGGGCATGTCCTTGATCTGCGAGCGGATGTCGAACATGCCGTAAAGCGGCGAATCGAGCTTGCCGCCCATGTCACCGACGACATAGACGACCGGCAACAGGTCCTTGTGATAGATGGCCTTCTCGCGCGTTGCATCGCGCACCTCGACCAGTTCGGAAACCGGCACCAGATTGCCGTCGCGCGAACGCACGCGGAGCTTCAGCAAGGCATCGAGGTTGGACTGCTTCTCGGCCGGCAGGGTGATCCGCACCGGAATCTCGAACTTGGATTCGGTGTTGCGCGCCGGCGTCACATCCTGCCCGGCGAGCCCCATGCTGACCACCTCGACGATGTCGCTTTGCGCGACTCCGAGCAGGGCCGCCTTGTTCTGCAGCACGTGCAGGACGGCCTTTCTGGAATCGGCCTCGATATAGTCGTCGACCGCAACAATGTCCCTGGTTTCCTCAAAGGCCTTGCGCACCGTCTTGCCGACCCGCATCTGGCCCTTGTAGTCGGGCCCGTAAACTTCGGCGACGATCGGTGACATCACCGGCGGTCCCGGCGGTACCTCGACAACCTTGGCAACGCCGCCGTTCTTCTTGCCGATGTCCTCGATACGGTCGCGCAGTGCGACGGCGATCTCGTGGCTCTGGCGCGAGCGAACGTGCTTGTCGGCCAGGTTGACCTGGATGTCGCCTTTTTCCGGCGCGGCGCGCAGGTAATACTGGCGTACCAGGCCGTTGAAATTGATCGGGCTGGCGGTGCCGGCATAGGCCTGGTAATTGACGACGTCGCCATGCCGCGTCAGCTCGCTGCCAATTTCCTGCAGCACCCGTGCCGTCTCCTCGACCGGCGTGCCGACCGGCATGTCGAGGATCACCTGGAACTCGCTCTTGTTGTCCGAGGGCAGCATTTTCAGGACCACCACCTGGAACCAGGCCAGCGAAACCGAACCGAGAATCAGCAGGACGACGACAATGACGAGCTTGACGCGCGCAGCGCCACCTTTCCGGGGGTCGAGGAAGGGCGTCAGCAGCTTGCGGAAGGTGTTGTCCAGGTGGGCATCGAGCTTCGACGGCTGGTGGTCGTGACCGGTGCCGCGCGACGGGCTCAGGAACTTGAGCGCCAGCCACGGCGTGACGACGAAGGCGACGGCCAGGGAAATCGCCATGCCCATCGACGAATTGATCGGGATCGGGCTCATGTAGGGCCCCATCAGGCCGGTGACGAAAGCCATCGGCAGCAGGGCGGCGATGACGGTCAGCGTGGCCAGGATGGTCGGCCCGCCGACCTCGTCGACGGCCGGCGGAATGATCTCGAACAGGCGTTTTTCGGGGTACAGGCCCTGCCAGCGGTGAATGTTCTCGACGACAACGATGGCGTCATCGACCAGAATGCCGATCGAAAAAATCAGCGCGAACAGCGACACGCGGTTGAGCGTGAAGCCCCAGGCCCACGAGGCGAACAACGTCGCGGCCAGGGTCAGGGTGACGGCGACGCCGACGATCAGCGCCTCGCGCCAGCCGAGTGCGAAGAAGACGAGCAGGACGACGAAGGCGGTGGCGAAGATCAGCTTGCCGATCAGCTTTTGCGCCTTTTCGGTGGCGCTGGCACCGTAGTTGCGCGTCACGGTGACTTCGACGCCTTCAGGAATGACGGTGTTTCTCAGGCTTTCGATGCGCTTGATCGCCGCCACCGCGATGTCCGCGGCATTGACGCCCGGTTGCTTCGACATCTGCAGGGTCACCGCCGGAAACTCGCCTTCCTTGCTGCCGAACCAGGCGTAGGACTTGGGCTGGTCGGGGCCGTCCTCGACCGTCGCGACGTCGCTGATGAATATCGGCTTGCGTTCGTTGGCGCTGCCGCGCACGGCTACGACCAGTTGCCTGACGTCGGCCGCCGATTCCAGGTAGGTGCCGGTCTGCACCAGGACTTCGCGATTGCCGGCGGTGATGCTGCCCGATGATTGCAGCGCATTCGACACCCGCAGCGCGGCGACGATTTCCTGCGGCGTGACGCCGAAGGCGTTCATCCGTTCGGCGTCCATCAACACGCGAATGGCGTGGTTGGGGCCGCCGATGGTGGACACATCGCGCGTGCCCTTGATCCGCTTCAGTTCGATCTCGACGGCGCGCGCCACCTGTTGCAGTTCGAAGGCCGAGCGCTGCGGATCCCTGGTCCAGAAGGTGAACGAAAGGATGGGCACGTCGTCGATGCCGCGCGGCTTGACCACCGGTTCCAGCACGCCGAGGTTGGGAGATAGCCAGTCGCGGTGCGATTGCACGGTGTCGTGGAGGCGGACAACGGCATCGAGATATTTGAGGCCGACGTCGAACTGGACGGTGATCACCGCCATGCCGGGCCGCGACACCGAGTAGACGTGCTCGACGCCGTGCATGCGCGAGAGCACCTGCTCGGCCGGCCGCGCGACCAGATTTTCGACATCTTCCGCCGAAGCGCCGGGAAAGGCGACGAGGACGTCGGCCATCGTCACGTCGATCTGCGGCTCTTCCTCGCGCGGGGTGACCAGCGTCGCGAACACGCCGAGAAGGAAGGCGACCAAGGCGAGCAGCGGCGTCATCCGCGAGTTCTGGAAGGTGGCGGCAATGCGCCCGGAGATGCCCATTTTCTGTTCGGCCGAACAAGCTTCGCGGCGCATCGCTTACTTGCCCGACTTGAATTGAATGCCGGCCCTGACCGGATCGGTCACGACCTTGTCACCCGCGGCTAGGCCGGCCAGCACTTCGACCTCGCCCTGGCCGACGGCTTCGCCCAGGCGCAACTGGCGCAGGCTGAGGCGATCATCGGCATTCAGCACGTAAACCGCTGCCACTTCGCCCCGGCGCAACACCGCACTTGCCGGCACGGTCACTTTTTCGGCCTGGCCGACGATGAAGTGGACGCGGGCGAACATTCCCGGTGTGGCTTCCGGTACCGCCGGCAGACCGACCCGGACCTGCGAGACGTGGGTGGAGGAATCGGCGGTCGGCAGGATATTCACCGATGTCGCATCGACCCATTTGTCCAGTTCGGGGAATTCGACGCGCGCCGCCTTGACGCCGCGCATGTCCTTCAGGCGGTATTGCGGCACGCTGGCGGTGACGCGCAGGCTGCCCGGCTCGTAGATGACGAACAGCGGCTTGCCCGGCGTCGCCATGTCGCCCATTTCGGCCAGGCGCCGGGCGACGATGCCGGTCAGCGGCGCGACGACGACGCCGTGGCTCTGGCTGGCGCTGGCCGCGGCGCGGTTGGCGGTGGCGGCGTCGTAATCGCTTTTCGCCTTGTCGACCGCGGCCTGGCTGACGAATTTCTGTTCCTTGAGGCTCTTGTTGCGTTCGTAATTGAGCTTGGCGTTGGCGTACTGCGCGTCGGCCGCGCGCGCCGCTTCCTCGGCCTCGCGCGCGTCGATGTGCATCAGCACCTCACCCTTCTTTACCTGCTGGCCGGCATCGGCCTTGACTTCAAGGATGCGGCCGGAAATCCGGGCGCCGACCGTGGCCTGCTGCACCGCCTCGACCAGCGATTCGACCGGGAAAGTCTGGTTGACCGTGTGTGGCTTGGCGACGATCGTCGGCAGGCTCTCGGCGTTGACGGTTGCGGTCAACGCAAGGAAAAGGGCGGGAATCAGGTTCGTTTTCATGAGTATTAGTATACGCTAATGTTTTGTCGCTGCACAAGCACGAGGCTGCCAGGATTGCCGCCATGCGCCGGATTATCCGTTTCTGTTCAGATAGTGCAACGTCCGCCGCGCTTGCCGGTCAAAGTGGCAACTGGAGCCGCGTCATGACCAAGCTTGCCACTGAAACTGTCCTTTCCATCCATCACTGGAACGACACCCTGTTTTCGTTCCGCACCACGCGCGACAAAGGCCTGCGCTTTGCCAACGGCCAGTTCCTGATGCTCGGTCTCGAGGTCAACGGCCGCCCGCTGACCCGCGCCTACAGCATCGCCAGCGCCAATCACGAGGACCATCTGGAATTCTTCAGCATCAAGGTCGCCGATGGTCCGCTGACCTCGCGCCTGCAACACCTGCGGCCGGGCGATTCGGTGCTGGTCGGCAGGAAGCCGACGGGGACACTGGTCCTGCGTGACCTCAGGCCGGGGAAGCGCCTGTTCATGTTCGCCACCGGCACCGGGCTGGCGCCGTTCATGAGCCTGATCCACGATCCGGAAACCTACGAGCGCTTCGCCAAGGTCATTCTGGTTCACGGCGTGCGCTGGACCAGCGAACTGGCCTACCGCGACTACATCGAGCACGAGATCACCGACCATGAGTTTTTCGGCGAATGGGCGCGCGAGAAGCTGGTCTATTATCCGACGGTGACGCGCGAGCCGTTCGAGAACGAAGGGCGTCTGACCGACCTGCTCGAATCCGGCAAGCTGTTCGCCGACATCGGCGAAACGCCGCTTGATCCGGCCAGCGATCGTGTGATGATCTGCGGCGGCCCGGCCATGCTGGCCGACACCGCCGCTCTGCTCGATGCCCGCGGCTTCAAGGTGGCACGCCATTACACCGGCGAACTGGGCGACTACGTGATCGAGCGCGCCTTCGTCGAGAAATGACGCGAAGCCCGGGTCAGGCCGGCTTCCAGACGTTGCGGCAGCGCGTCTCGTGGATCCACCAGGAGCCGATGGCGCCGATTAGCGCGCACAGCGCGACGACCAGCACGCCGCTGCGCCAGGTGTCGAGGTCATAGAAGCGGCTGCCGTTGAGCATTGCGCCCTTCCAGCCGAGGTCCATCACCCAGCCGACCAGCGGTTGCAGCAGCGCCCCGGCGAGGAAGCCGCCGATGTTGGCGATGCTGGTCGACATGCCGGACAGCAGTGGCGGATTGACTTCCTTCGCGCACGCCCAGGTCAGGCTGAAGCCGGCGGTGACCAGCCCCATGACAGCGAACAGCGCATACGAGAGCCAGGGCGGCATCGCCGCTCCGGACAGCCAGGCCAGCCAGATCGCCGCATAGACGTGCGAGGTGGCGATCAGTACCGGCTTGCGCCGGCCGATGCGGTCGGACAGCGTGCCGATGAAAAAGCAGCCGACGGCGAAGCCGCCGAACCACAGCGAGAGATGCGCCGTTGCAACTGGCCGGGCCATGCCGTGCACCTGCACCAGATAGGGCGACCCCCACAGTCCGCCGAAGGTGAAGAAGGCGCCGGCCATGCCGGTATTGACGACGATCGCCGGCCACGTCGCGCGATTCTTCAGCACGGCCAGCAGGCCGCCAAGGACGACGGTGCGATCGAAGCGTGGGGTGGCAGCGGTGCTTCCGGAATCCGGGCGGTCGCGCACGATGATCCAGCAGGCCACCGCCAGCACCAGCGAAACGACCCCGATGCCGATGAACACGCCACGCCAGCCGGTCGCCTGGGCCAGTCCCGAAAGCGGGGCGCCGGCAAGCACCGAGCCCATGTTGCCGACCAGCATGCAGATGCCGACCATGGTCGCGAAGCGGCTTTCCTCGAACCAGACGGCGATCAGCTTGAGCATGGCGATGAAGGTCACCGAAACGCCGAGGCCAATCAGCGTGCGCCCGGCCAGCGCCCAATCAAGCGACGGGGCGAATCCGAACATGAAGCTGCCGAGGCCGCCGATGACGCCGCCGAGCGCCAGAATCCGGCGCGGCCCGAGCGTATCGGCGAGGATCCCGGTGGGGATCTGCATCAGTGTGTAGACGTAGAAATAGGTCGCAGCCAGGGCACCGAGCGAAGCCGCCGAGGTCGAGAAGGACGCTGCCAGATCCTGGGCGATGCCTGCCGGCGCGAAGCGCTGGAAGAAGGAAAGCACGTAGGCCAGGGCGACGATTCCCAGCGCCAGCCAGCGTCGGCGCTTCTGTTCGGCGGTCAGATCGAGCATCGGTTCAGGTCTTCTGGCGGCGCAGCAGCACGGTCAGGATAGGCGGTGTCAGCAGCGTGGTGAGGATGACCATGATGACGATCACCGAGAACATCGCCTCGCTCATGACGCCGAGGTTCTTGCCGACCATCGCGAAGATCAGGCCGACCTCGCCGCGCGGCACCATGCCCCAGCCGACCAGCCACGGATTCTTGCCCTTGCCGGCGGCGAAACCGGCGACCAGTTTGCCGACAACCGCTGCGACCGTGATGCCGAGCGCGATCATGACGACCTTGGGATCGGCCAGCGCGGTCAGGTCGACCTGCATGCCGGTCAGCACGAAAAATACCGGGACGAAGAAATAGCCGATCGGCTCGATCATCTGCTCATGCTGGTGGCTGGTGTGGCGTCTAAGGACGGCACGGACTTCTTCCTGCTTGTGCAGCGGGTCGCCGGCAAGCAGCGGTTCAATGTCCTGCACCAGCTTGGGTGTTTCGAACTCCTTGAGGAAGACCGGCTCGAACAGCAGACCGGCGGCGAAGGCGCCGATGATCGGCGCCAGGCCCATCTTGTGGGCCAGCCACGCCATGAACAGGCCGGCGACCAGCACCAGCGAGAAGAGCATCGAATGGCTGCTGTCGAGGCGCGAGGCCTGGCGCAGCAGATGCGGCGCCATCGCGCGGCCGATGGCGATCGAGCCGCCGAGGAAGAGTACCGCCTTGGCGATGATCAGCAGCACGTCGATGAGGCTCACCGTACCGGCTTCGACGAGACTGGAGACCACGGCGAGGATGACCAGTCCGAGGACGTCGTCGATCACCGCGGCGCCGAGGACGATCTGTGCCTCCGGCATCTTCAGCTTGCCGAGGTCGCGGAAGACGCGGCCGGTGATGCCGACCGAGGTGGCCGCCAGCGTCGCGCCGAGGAACAGGTAGGCCTTGAATTCCATGCCTTCGAGCAGCAGCGGACCGGCGACGAATGCGCCCAGCATGAACGGGACCGCGATGCCGACAACACCGACCAGAGAGGCGCGGACGCCGACGCTGACGAGATCGCCGAGGCGGGTCTCGAGGCCGATCTGCAGCAGCAGGATGATGACCCCCAGTTCCGCCATGAACATGATGATCGGATCCCTGGCGATGGTGTCGAAATAGTGGAAGCCGATGAGTCCGAGATTGCCGAGGACGACGCCGAGCAGCAGTTCGCCGAGCACCGCCGGGAAGCCGACGCGCTGCGCCAGCGGCGCGAAGAGGCGGGCGGCGAGGATGATGAGGGCCAGCCACAGCAGGTTCTCGCCGACCACGCCGGAGCCGGCGGCGAAGACCGGCCAGGCGGCGGCGAGCAGGGCGAGCGGCAGGAGTCGGCGGAAGGTGGTGGACATCATCTGCGAACTCCGGGTTCAGTGGGCGGCGCTGCCCGCGGGAACGATGCGGGATGCCGACGGGTCGGCCGCCGGGACGCCGCGCAATGGCGCATCCGGATGCCAGCCGAGCACGGCCGCCATGACCGCAAAGCCGACGACGTAGGCCAGTGCGACGTGCCAGCCGTGGCGCAGCCAGTTGCCGACCGATTTGGCTTCGGGATACATGTTTGACAGCGCGACTCCGGCCGACGAGCCGAACCAGATCATCGAGCCGCCGAAACCGACCGCGTAGGCCAGGAAGCCCCAGTCGTAGCCGCCTTGCTTGATGGCCAGCGCGGTCAACGGGATGTTGTCGAACACCGCCGAGACGAAGCCGAGGCCGAGCGCGACCACCAGCGACGCCGGCGGCAGTTCCTCGACCGGCATCATTGACGCACAGAGCACCAGCGACAGCAGGAAGATCGTGCCCTTCGCCGTTTCCGGCAGGACTTCCCAGTCCGGCCGGCGCAGCGCCACCGAAATGATGATGGCGACCCATACCGCGACGCCGATGAACGGAAAATGGTCGGCCAGTTCATTGAACTTGAGGTTGACGACGACGTTGGTGACGATGGCGCAGATCAGGATCAGCCCGACGATGCCGACGCGCGTCCAGTCGACCCGCGTGTGCTCGTGCGCATTCTTGATGATGGGGGAAAAGGCGTGCTGCTGTTTGGCGGCGATGACCCCGGTGATGCACACGGCGACCCCGGCGGCGACGTAGGCATCCAGCACATGCAGTGGAGGGACGCCGGCGATCCACATCATCGTTGTCGTCGTGTCGCCGACCACCGAGCCCGAGCCGCCGGCATTGGAGGCGGCAACGATGCCGGCCAGGTAGCCGACGTGAACCCTGGCCCGGAACAACTGGTGTGCCATGGCGCCACCGATCAGCGCCGCGGCGATGTTGTCGAGGAAACTTGACAGCACGAAGACCATCAGCAGCATCACGAAGCCACCCTTCCAGTCATCCGGCAAGTATTTCGGCAAAACGACCGGCACGTGGCTCTTCTCGAAATGACGCGAGAGCAGCGCGAAGCCCATCAGCAGGCAGAACAGGTTGGCCAGCGTCACCCATTCGTGGCCGACGTGGCCGATGAAGCCAGCGAGCCCGACGCCGGTCTTGAAGCCGGTGAAGATGATCTTGTACAGCGCGATAACGGTCACGCCAGTCAGCGCGACGAAGAGCGTGGCGTTGTGGAACAGCGCGACGCCGAGCAGGGTCAACGCGAAGAGTATGAAATCGACGGGGATGCCGGCGACGGCGGGGCCGCTGGCGGCGCACGCCGGTAGCGCGAAGAGCGTCAGGGCAAGGCAGAAAATCCTGCGGAAAGCGGCCATGCGGGTGATTCCGATAGTTGTATTGTCGGGCGATTCTAGCATCCGGCCCGCTGCCTGTGCGGTCGGCGGGAAACTCATGGAAGGCCGCCGCAGCGGATTTCACGCAGTGCTCATCGTCAAGGTCCCTTCTCTCGCATTGTCCTGACTTGGGCAAGCAGTGGGGTACCTGTTGTCCATCCTGGCTCGACTGTCAGCCGATGGTTGCTCGCATTCGGCGCTTCGGCCCTGCTTGTCGAGGGGGCATGTCGATCCAGATTGCGGTTGTCAAACCGGTCATCGTGTCGACGGTCAGCCTTGATGCCGGTTACCCTAGCCCGCTTTTCTTGCCAGTTGCCTACCGGCGCAGGGACCCCGGCGGGCAACGCCGGCGGGCACGGCGAGCGCCGGGAAGCGGTGGCGCGGTCAGAGGACGATCTGCGACCCCAGTTCGATGACCCGGTTCGAGGGGATCTTGAAGAATGCCGTTGCGCTGCCCGCATTACGGAACATCGCGACGAAGACCAGTTGGCGCCAGTAAGCCATCTCGGAGCCGAATTTCGGGATAAGCGTTTCGCGGCCAAGGAAAAACGAGGTATCCATCATGTGCAGGTCAAGACCAGACTGGGTGCACAGGCTGAGTGCCGCCGGAATATCCGGTTCGTCCTTGAAACCGTACTGCACGACGACCTGGGCAAAGTTGCCTGGCAGGCGATTCACCTTGACCCGGTCCACATCGGGGACATAGGGAACATCGAAGATCCTCACGCTAAGGATGACGACCTGTTCGTGCAGTGCCTTGTAATGCTTGAGACTGTGCAGCAGGGCGTGCGGTACGGAATCCGGGTCCGGGGTCATGAAGATTGCCGTGCCGGGAACGCGCCCGACGCCGCTGCCTTCGATGTCAAGTACAAAGGGCTTGAGTTCCAGCGCGTCGGCGGCGAGCCGGCTGTGCAGGAGTTCGCGGCCGCGCTTCCAGGTCGTCAGCAGGATGAAAACCGCCAGGCCGAAAGCGAGCGGGAACCAGCCGCCGTCGGGAATCTTGACCGAATTGGCGAGGAAGAAGCCGAGGTCGATGCAGAAGAAGGGCAGCGCGCCCAGCACCGCCCGCCAGGGGCTCCACGCCCACAAGCGGATGGCAACGGCGATGGCGAGGAGGTTGGTGATCAGCATCGTGCCGGTGACCGCGATGCCGTAGGCCGCCGCCAGGTTCGACGAACTGCCGAAGCCGACGACGAGGGCGATGATGGCGACCAGCAGCAGCCAGTTGAGCGCCGGCAGGTAGATCTGGCCGATTTCCTCGTCGGACGTGTGCTGCACTTCCAGACGCGGCGTGTAGCCGAGCTGGATGGCCTGCCGGGTGATCGAAAAGGCGCCGGAAATGACGGCCTGCGAAGCGATGACCGTGGCGACGGTGGCGAGGACGACCAGCGGGTAGAGCGCCCAGTCCGGCGCCAGCAGGTAGAACGGATTTTCGATGGCGCTTGGGTCGGCCAGCAGCAAGGCGCCCTGTCCGAAATAATTGATCAACAGGGCCGGCAGCACGTAGCCCAGCCAGGCGTACTGGATCGGCCGCGCGCCGAAATGGCCCATGTCGGCGTAGAGCGCCTCGGCGCCGGTGATGCAGAGGACGACGGCGCCCAGCGCGAAGAAGCCGAGCGCCGAATTGCCGAGCAGGAAATTGACCCCGTACAGCGGGTTGACCGCAGCAAGCACCGCCGGATGCTGGACGATGCCGATTGCGCCGAAAGCGGCGAGCACGGCGAACCAGAGCACCATGATCGGCCCGAACAGCGCACCGACGCGCGCCGTGCCGTGGCGCTGGAAGAGAAAGAGGCCGATCAGGATGCCGAGCGTGATCGGCAGGATGTAGGGCTTGAAGGCCGGCGTGATCAGTTCCAGCCCCTCGACCGCCGAAAGCACCGAGATTGCCGGTGTGATGACCCCGTCGCCGTAGAACAGGGCGGCGCCGAACAGGCCGAGGGCGACCAGCAGGCGCTGCCGGCGCGAGGCCGGGTCGCCGTTGTGCAGGGCCAGCGTCATCAGGGCGATGATGCCGCCTTCGCCCTTGTTGTTGGCGCGCATGATGAAGGCCACGTATTTCAGCGTGACGACGACGATCAGCGACCACAAGAACAGTGACAGGATGCCGAGCACGTTGTCGGGGTTGATCGGCACCGGGTGGTGCGCACCGCCGAACACTTCCTTGATGGCGTAGAGCGGGCTGGTGCCGATGTCGCCATAAACGATGCCGAGCGCGGCCAGGGTCAGCGTCGCCAGACGCTTGTTGTCTTGCGTTTGCATGGAGTTTCCTTCAGGGCTGGAAGCGGTAACCGACGCCGGTTTCGGTCAAGAAATGTTTCGGTTGCGTCGGGTCGTCCTCGAGCTTCTGGCGCAAGTGGCCGACATAGACGCGCAGGTAGTGGCTGCTTTCGACGTAGGACGGACCCCAGATCTCGCGCAGCAGGTTGCGCTGCGTCAGTACCCTGCCGGGGTGGCCGAGCAGGGTGGCCAGCAGGCGGTATTCGAGCGGTGTCAGATGGACAGTTTCGCCACCGCGCGAAACCAGTCGCCGCGACAGGTCGACCGTGACATCCCCGAATTCGACAACCGGTGTCGCCGCGTCGCCGTTGCGGTAGCTGCGCCGCAAGAGTGCGCGTACCCGGGCGCGCAGCTCGCCGACGGCGAACGGCTTGGTCAGGTAGTCGTCGGCGCCGGCATCGAGCGCGTCGATCTTGTCGTTCTCCTGCGAGCGCGCCGAGAGAATCAGGATCGGAACGTCCGACCAGCCGCGCAAGTCACGGATCAGATCGACCCCGTTGCCATCCGGCAGGCCGAGATCGAGGACCAGCAGGTCGGGCTTGCGGGAACCCGCCTCGATCAGTCCTTGCGCCATCGTTTCGGCCTCGACCACCTGGCAACCATCGTCTTCGAGCGCGGCGCGGACGAAGCGGCGAATCTGTTTTTCGTCCTCGATCAGCAGAACCTTGGGGGCGGCTGCGCTCATGACTTTTCCTCCTCGACAGTCGGTGGCAGGCCCTTGGGCAACGTGAAGCAGACGGAGGCGCCACCGCCATCCGGCATCTTGTCGGCGTCGATCCGGCCGCCGTGGGCCTCGATGATGGTGCGGCAGATCGCCAGACCGAGCCCGGTTCCCAGCTTTCCCGATTCCGTTTCACCACGGACGAACATGTTGAAAAGCTCGTCCCGCTTGGCGGTGGGGAAACCCGGGCCGTGGTCGCTGACCCGCACCGTGACCAGATCGGAGGACTGGCTGGCGACGATTTCGATCGGCGTTCCTTCCGGAGCATATTTCGCGGCATTCTCCAGCAGATTGCAGAACACGCGCTCGAGCAGAACGGCATCGAACTCGATCAGTGGCAGATCGGGGGGCAGGCTGACGCGAACCGGATGGCTGGCCAGCGCACTGCCGAGCAGCTTGATGCTGGCGCCGATGACCTCCTCGATGGGTTGCCATTCGCGGCGCAGGGTCACGCCGCCGGCATTGAGCTGGGCCATGTCGAGCAGATTGTCGACCAGGCCGGCCAGGCGCGCCGCCTGCTCGTGCATGGCCAGCGCAGTGTCGAGTGCGGTGGCGGGCAGCGGCGGCTTGACCAGGGAGAGCGAGTCAGCCAGCCCCACCAATGCCGTCAGTGGGGTACGCAAGTCGTGCGAGAGTGCGGAAAGGATTGAACTGCGCAAGCGTTCGGACTGAATGGTCAGTTCCGTGCGCTGGGCGACGTCGACGTAATGGAGGCGCTCAACGGCGACCGCGACCAGCGAGGCGAGTGCTTCCAGCAACGATTGGGTTTCCGCCTCCAGATAACCCGGGTCGTGGCCGAAATCGACCGCCAGGACGCCACGGGTCCGCAGCGAGGCGTGCAAGGGCAGATACAGTGAGGCGAGGCCCAACTCGCTGACTGTGTCGCTGCGGACGAGTTGGCCGCTGTCCAGCGCGACGCGAACCAGATGTGGCTCGACGCGAACGATCGCGCCGGCCGGAGAAGTGGCGACGTCATTCTCCGGTTGGTCCGCCGGCAGAATGATGGCCGCATGGGCCGCAAGCTGGATTTCGACGAAGTGTCCGGCCAACTCGCGGACTTGTTCCAGCGTCAGTGCTCCCGCAAGCTGGCGAGCCAGTTCATAAAGCGCTTGTGTGCGTTGCTCGCGGATCCGGGCTTCCTGGGCGCGCTGCTTCAATCCGGCGGCCAGTTGCCCGGTGATCAGTGCCGTCGCCAGCATGACCGCAAAGGTGACCAGATACTGGATGTTGTCGACGGCAAGCGAGAAACGTGGCTCGACAAAGAAAATGTCGAACAGCAGGACGCTGAGGATCGAAGCCAGCACTGCCGCATTGCGGCCGAGTGTGACGGCAATCAGCAACACCGTGAGCAGGAAAAGCATCACGATGTTGGCGAGGTCGAGATGGCCGAGCAGCGGCGTGGCGAGCAGCGTTGTGCCGATGCAGGCGGCGATGGTCAGCGCGAACTGGCCGATTGGCGAATGGCGACCCGACCTCGAGGTTGCCTGTACCCCTGTCTTCTTCATCTCGTATTTCCAGAAACGGAATGACTTCAGCCTAAGTCAACCCGCGTAAAAACGCTGATCATTCTGGCGGTACGAGTATAAAGATGTCGTAAAGATTCCGGGGGACGAGTCCTTGGCGGACCTAGGCGCGCATGTCGATCAGCAGGGTCTCAAGTTCCCGCCGTCCCTCCGGCGTGGCCATCGCGATCAGGGTGAAGCCGGGCTTGAGCAGGTATTCGGCATCCGGATTGAACCGCCAGTTGCCGTTGCGCTCGCGGGTGGCGAGCAGGATGTAATTGTCGCCGCGTGTTTGCAGCGCGCCCATCGGCTTGGGAATGAAACCGCCGGGAACCGGGATTTCCTCGACCCGCAGGTCGGAGTCCGCCCGGCGCATTTCCTCGAGGAAGGATGCCACGTGCGGCCGGATCATCGCTGACGCGATGCGCATGCCGCCGGTCAGGTCGGGCGAGACGATGGCATCGGCGCCGGCCTTGCGCAACTTCTCGATGTTGCGCTCTTCCGAGCAGCGGGCGACGACGCGCAGCGTCGGCTTCAGTTGCTTGGCGGTGATGATGATCATCAGGTTGCGCGAGTCGTCGCCGGTGACGGCGAACAGTCCCTTGGCATCCTCGAGGTCGGCAAGCAGCAGGACATCGTCGTCGCTCGCATCGCCATTCAGGTAGAGAAATCCAGGAGTCTTCTCCTTGTATTCTTCGAGGCGGGTGATTTCCTCGTCGATGGCGACGTAGCGGCGCTTGGTGGCCTCCAGTTCGCGCGCAATGTTGCGGCCGACGCGACCGAAGCCGCACAGCACGTAATGGCCCTTGAGTTTCCTGACTGCCTTTTCCATGCGCCTTCTCCGTAAGGTTCCGTTGAGATCCGTTTCAAGCAGCGCGACCGTGACGATCGAGAACAGCATCGACAGGTTGCCGGCGCCGAGGATGCCGATGGCGACCGTCAGGATGCGCGCCGGCTCGTTGCTGGTCATGTCGATGATCTCCGCGAAGCCGATGGTGGCGACGGTGATGAAGGTCATGTAGAAGCAGATGAACCAGGAATAATGGCCATCGGTCAGCACCATGTAGCCGATGGTGCCGAAGATGTGAACGGCTACTAGTCCGCCCAGCGCCACATAGAGCAGGCGGATGATGTAGCCGGTATGCGAGGGATTCATTGCCGCGCCGGCTGGGCGGCGGGATCCTCGATCGGCTGCGCCTGGGTCGCGAACACGACCGCCTTGCCGCCGTCCATGTTGACGTGCAGAGCCTCGACCAGCGGCGGGTTGATTGGCGTACTGGCATCCCACTTGATGATGAAGTTGGCGCCGGAGCCCCCCGACAAATCATTGCGCTCGATGAACAGTTCGAGCGTACC
>DAOMFF010000017.1:14182-15699 GCA_035429665.1 Azonexus sp. | reverse complement strand
CCCTACGTCTGGCGGCTGGCCAGCGAACTGGGCCTCGTCGGCTGGGTGCGCAACGACGGCGCCGGGGTGACGGTTGCGGTCGACGGCGAAAAAGTGCCCGAATTCATCGCTCGCCTGCCGAACGAGGCGCCGCGGCTGGCGCGCATCGACGCCGTCGAGGCCGAGCCGGCCGACGTCGCCGGCGATGGTTTCGCCATCCGCGACAGCGTGGCTGGCGACGTGCTCACCGCCATCGGCCCCGATGCCGCGATCTGCCCCGACTGCATCGCCGATCTCTGCGACCCGGCCGGCCGCCGCTGGCGCTACGCCTTCACCACCTGCACGCACTGCGGCCCGCGCTACACCGTCAGCCGGCGCATTCCCTACGACCGGGCACAGACCAGCCTTGCCGCCTTCCCGCTCTGTGTGCCGTGCGCCGCCGAGTATGGCGCCCCGGCCGACCGCCGCTTTCATGCCGAAACCACCTGCTGCCCGGCCTGCGGCCCGCGATTGCGCCTGCTCGACGCGACCGGCGAGGCGCTGGCCGGCGATCCGTTGACGGCAACCCTGTCCCTGCTGCGCGCCGGGAGGATCGTCGCGCTCAAGGGGCTGGGCGGTTTCCATCTCGCCTGCGACGCGCGCAATGCCGGAGCGGTGGCCGAACTGCGCCGGCGCAAGCAGCGCGAGGAAAAGCCGTTCGCGGTGATGGCGCTCAACGCCGCCTCGCTGCGCGACCATGCGCGCATCGGCGCGGCCGAGGAGCGTCTGCTCGACGGTGTCGCCGCGCCCGTCGTCCTCTGTCCCAAGGGGGCGCGCGAGTTGCCCGGCATCGCGCCCGGCCTCGCCTGGTTGGGCGCCATGCTGCCGGCGACGCCGTTGCACCTGCTGCTCTGGCACGAGGCGGCCGGGCGCCCGGCCGGCAGCGCCTGGCGCGCCGTGCCGAACGAGCTGCTGCTGGTGATGACCAGCGCCAACCCGCACGGCGAACCGCTGGTCATCGGCAACGACGAGGCGCAACTACGCCTGGCAGGCATCGCCGACGCCTTCCTGGTGCACGACCGCGACATCGTCGTCCGTTGCGACGATTCCGTGGTGCGCGCCGGTCCCGCCTTCATTCGCCGTGCCCGCGGCCATGTGCCGGTGCCGATTCCGCTGGCCGCCGACGGACCGACCGTGCTGGCGCTCGGCGGCTACCTGAAGAACACGGTTTGCGTGCTCAAGGGCCGGGAGGCTTTCCTGTCCCAGCATATCGGCGGTCTGGATAACGCGGCGGCGATCGGCTTTCTCGAGGAAACCGTCGCCCACCTGCTTGCCATTCTCGATGTGCAGCCCGACCTGATCGCGCACGATCTGCACCCGGATTTCGCATCAACCCGTCTGGCGCTGGCGATGGCCGAGAAATTGGGGATTCCGGCGCTCGGTGTGGGTCATCATCATGCCCATATCGCAGCGATCTGCGCCGAACACGGTGTCAACGAGCCTTTGGCCGGTCTGGCCATCGATGGTGTCGGCCTCGGGCCGGATGGCGGCCTCTGGGG
>DAOMFF010000017.1:5964-14082 GCA_035429665.1 Azonexus sp. | reverse complement strand
CGGTCAGCGGCCGGTATCAAGGTGGTAAAAGGAGGAGGGTTCATGGCCAAGCAAGATCTGATGTTGCTGGAGAGCGATGAGCGGATCGACGCGGCGGCGACACGCCTGTCGATGACGCGCCGGGAGTTCCTGCAGTTTTGTGCGGTTCTGGCGACGACCCTGGGACTGCCGCAGGGCGCCGATGCGGCGATTGCCGAAGCGGTGGCGACCAAGAAGCGCCCGAGCGTGATCTGGCTGCATTTCCAGGAGTGCACCGGGTGCACCGAATCGCTGCTGCGCGCCGAGCACCCGACGCTGGAGAAACTCATCCTCGACGTCATCTCGCTCGACTATCACGAGACGCTGTTTGCCGCTGCCGGCCATCAGGTCGAGGAAGCGCGGCTCAAGGCCATGGCCGACAACAAAGGCCAGTACGTCCTCGTCGTCGAAGGCGCCATTCCGACCAAGGACGGCGGCATCTACTGCAAGATCGGCGGCAAGACCGCGATTGATCTGCTCAAGGAATGCGCCGCCGACGCGGCGGCGGTGATTGCCATCGGCTCCTGCGCGTCGTGGGGCGGCATGCCGTCGACCGATCCCAACCCGACCGGTGCCTCCAGCGCCTCGCAGGTTCTCGGCAAGCCGGTGCTGACCATTCCCGGCTGTCCGCCCAACCCGTACAACTTCCTGTCGACGGTCGTCCAGTTCCTGACCTTCGGCAAATTGCCCGAGGTCGACCCACTGGGCCGGCCGAAATTCGCGTATTCGCGGCTGATCCACGAGAACTGCGAGCGCCGCGCGCACTTCGACGCCGGGCGCTTCGCCCTCGAATTCGGCGACGATGCGCACCGTCATGGCTTCTGCCTGTACAAGCTGGGCTGCAAGGGTCCGGAAACCCACGCCAACTGCTCGGTCATCCTTTTCGGCGACGCGGGATCGGGTACCTGGCCCGTGGGTTGCGGTCATCCCTGCATCGGTTGCACCGAGCAGGGCGTCGGCTTCCAGAAGCCCATCCACGCCGTGGCCAAGATGAAGAACATCCAGCCCGGCGTCTTCCTGCCCGGCGTTGTCGAGCAGAAAGGCATGGGCGCCACGCTCGGATCCGCCGCCGTGCTGGCGGCGGTCGCCGGGGTTGCGATCGGCGCCGGAGCCAAGCTGACGAAGAATCTCGGGCTCTCGCACAAGGCCGAGGAGATGGAAAGGGCGAAAAAGGCTGGCAAGACCAGCAGCGAATCAGCGGAGGTGTGAGATGCTGAGCAGACGCAATTTTCTCAAGGGTTGCCTGGCCGGCAGCGGTGCCGCCGTGGCGGCCCTGGCTCCGGCTCCGGCCAGCGCTCGCGGCAACCTGACGAACCCGCCCGGCGGCCTCGGGCTGCTCTATGACGCCACGCTGTGCGTCGGCTGTCAGGCCTGCGTCGCCGCGTGCAAGGAAGCGAACCACAATCCGGCCGAATTCAAGACGGCGGACCACTTGTGGGACACCCCGCTCGACACGACGGGTCACACCTTCAACGTGATCAAGGTCTATACCAACGGCACCGGAGAAACCAAGGACGCCGAGACCAACGGCTTCTCCTTCATGAAGACCTCCTGCATGCATTGCGCCGATGCTTCGTGCGTGTCGGCGTGCCCGGTATCGGCGATGCGGAAGGATCCGGTGACCGGTATCGTCACTTATAACCCCGATGCCTGTTTTGGCTGCCGCTACTGTGTCGCTGCCTGTGCCTTCGGCATTCCCAAGTACCAGTACGATTCGCCGACCGGCCGAATCGGCAAGTGCGAACTCTGCCACGACCGCCACAAGGACGGCCACTACTCGGCCTGTGCCGAGGTCTGCCCGACCGGCGCAACGTTGTTCGGCCGCACCGTCGATCTGCTGGCCGAAGCCAAGCGGCGCCTGGCGCTCAAGCCGGGCGAAACGACCAGGATTCCGCGCGGCCGCCTGCCATACAGCGATGCCGACGCCGAAAAGGCCAGCACCTGGCGCAAGGAACCCGACCAGAGCTACGAGGCGCAGGTCGGCAAATACCTGCAGCACGTCTATGGCGAAACCGAATACGGCGGCACGCAGGTGCTCAAACTGTCCGCCGTCGATTTCGAGAAGGTCGGCATGCCCGCGCTGCCGCCGAAGTCGTCCGCCTCAACGTCGGAAACCATTCAGCACACCCTGTACCAGGGCATGATCATGCCGATCGCCGTTCTCGGCGCCATGACCTGGGCTGCCAGACGCAATGTCAGGAAGGATGACGACGAGTCGAAAGGAGGCGAGTCATGAGCGCCCATCTGCCCACGGCTCCGGTCGGCGGGAAGCTGATCAACAACACCACGGTCGTCTGTGGCGTCCTCATCGCGCTGATGCTGGCAGTCCTGGCCGCACGCTTCATTCTCGGCCTGGGCGCCGTGACCAACCTGAACGATGGCTACGCCTGGGGTCTCTGGGTGGTGGTGGACGTCCTCATCGGTTCGGCTCTCGCTTGCGGCGGCTTCTCGGTGGCGATGATGGTCTACATCTTCAACCGGGGCGAGTATCACCCCCTGGTGCGGCCCGCCCTGCTGACCAGCCTGTTCGGCTATACGCTGGCTGGTGTCGGCGTCATGTTCGACCTCGGGCGCTACTGGAACTTCTGGCACATCCTCTGGCCTGGCTACTGGAACCTGAATTCGGCGCTGTTCGAGACGGCGTTGTGCATCTCGATCTACATCCTCGTGATGTGGATCGAGTTCTCGCCGGTCTTCATGGAGAAGTGGGGCCTGAACGTGGCCAAGAAGAAACTGGGCAAGGTGCTCTTCTTCTTCATTGCCCTCGGCACCGTGCTGCCGATGATGCACCAGTCGTCGATCGGCACGCTGCTGGTCCTGATGGGCGGCCAGGTCAATCCGCTCTGGCAGACGCCCATCGTGCCGCTTCTCTACCTGCTGTCGGCGGTCCTCATGGGCTATGGCGTGGTGCTGTTCGAGTCCTGTCTGGCGTCCGCGGCCTACCGGCGGGAAATCGAAACGAACATGCTGGGTCCGATGGCCAAGGTGATGCTCGGCATGCTCGGAGTCTATCTGGTCGTGCGCGTTGGCGACCTGACGGTACGCGGCGCCTGGGGCAACGCTTTCAGCTTTGGCCTGGTGGCGATCTTCTTCTGGATCGAGATGATCCTGTTCTGCCTGCCCTTCGCGCTGGTCGGCACGGTCGACGCCCGCCGCAACCCTGCCCGGCTCTTTCTGGGGGGTACCGCCATCATGCTCGCCGGATCCCTTCTGCGGCTCAACGGCTATCTGATCGGTTACGACACGGGTCCGGGCTGGCATTACTTCCCGTCGATTCCCGAACTGTTCGTCACCTTCGGCATGACCGCGGTCGCAGTGCTTGGCTTCATCGTCGTTACCCGCCTCTTCCCGGTTCTGCCGCGCGAAGAAGCGAGCGCCAACTGAATTCGGGAACCAGGAGAGAGAAATGTCCAAACGAGTAACCATCGACCCCATCACCCGCATCGAGGGTCACTTGCGCGTCGACGTCGAAGTTGACGGCGGCACGGTCAGGAAGGCCTGGGCCTCGGGTCAGATGTGGCGCGGCGTCGAGACGATACTGATCGGCCGCGACCCGCGTGATGCCTGGGCGATCACCCAGCGCATCTGCGGCGTATGCACCACGGTGCACGCGATGGCCTCGGTGCGTGCCGTGGAGAACGCGCTGCAACTGGAAATCCCGGTCAACGCGCAGTACATCCGCAACATGATCATGCTGGCCCACGCCGTGCATGACCACATCGTGCATTTCTACCATCTCTCGGCGCTCGACTGGGTCGACGTGGTTTCCGCGCTCAAGGCCGACCCGGGCAAGGCTTCCAGCCTGGCGCAGAGTCTCTCGAGCTGGGAAGGCAACAGCAAGAGCGAGTTCAAGAAAGTCCAGGACAAGCTGAAGGGCTTCGTCGGCACCGGGCAACTCGGCATCTTCACCAACGGTTACTGGGGCCACCCGGCGATGAAACTGTCGCCCGAGGTCAATCTGCTGGCCGTCGTCCACTATCTCCAGGCTTTGGAGGTACAGCGTCACGCCTCCAAGATCGTCTCGATCCTTGGTTCGAAGTCACCGCACATCCAGAACGTCGCGGTTGGCGGCGTGGCCAATGCCCTGTCGCTCGATTCGCAGTCGGTGCTGACGCTGGAGCGCCTGATGGCGATCAAGGAGTGGATCGATTCGCTGGACGACTTCGTCAAGAATGTCTATCTCGTCGACGTGGCCGCGATCGGCGCCTTCTACGCCGACTGGACCAAATACGGACGTGGCATCACCGAGTATCTGAGCGTGCCGGACATTCCGCTCGACGGCAAGGGTACCGAGTTCGCGTTGCCCGGCGGCTACATCGAGAACGGCAAACTGGAGAGCTACAAGCCGATCAAGACCTTCAACGACAAGTTCTTCATCGACGGCGTTTCCGAGGCGGTCAAGCACTCGTGGTACGACTACAAGGAGGGCAACGACAAGTCGCTGCACCCGTACAAGGGCGAGACCAAGCCCAATTACACGGACTTCCAGGATGACGGCAAGTACAGCTGGCTCAAATCGCCAACTTTCTATGGCAAGCCGATGCAGGTCGGGCCGTTGTCCAGAGTGCTCAACATGCTTGCCGCCGGGCATGAGCCGACCACGAAATACGCGACGGGTGCGCTCGAACTAGTCTCCAGTCTGGCCGGCGCCAAGGTCGGGCTCGACGCCATGCATTCGACGATCGGCCGTCACGCCGCACGCGCCATCGGTTGCGCGGTGCAATGCGACGAGCTGAACAGGCAGTGGAGTCTGCTGCTGGCCAACATGGGCAAGGGCGATTTCAAGACCTTCAACGCGCCGGTCTTCCCCCAGGGCGAGCAGATGGGCGTCGGATTCCACGAGGCGCCGCGCGGCGTGCTGTCGCACTGGGTGGTGATCGAATCGGGCAAGATCAAGAACTACCAGTGCGTCGTGCCGACAACCTGGAACGCCGCGCCGCGCAACGAGAAGGACCAGCCCGGCGCCTACGAGGCCTGCCTGCTCGGCAATCCGGTGGCCGAACCCGACAAGCCCCTCGAAGTGTTGCGCACCGTCCACTCCTTCGATCCCTGTCTGGCCTGCGCCGTCCATGTCGTCGACCAGGAGAACAATCCGGTGGTCACCGTATCGGCTGTTTGATCTGGCGCAATTCATTCACTCCCGGGAGGCGCGACACTGATCGCGCCTCTTTCTTCGTGACAACCATGCGTATCGCAGTTCTCGGTCTTGGCAACATCCTGCTCTCCGACGAGGGGGTGGGCGTGCGCGTGGTCGAGGCGCTGGCTGCGGGTTGGCAGACGCCTGCCGAAGTCGAACTGGTCGATGGCGGGACCTGCGCCATGGAAATGCTCGAGCAACTGGAAGACCTCGATACCCTGATCGTCGTCGATTGCGTGCGCGGCAACCGGCCTCCGGCAACGCCTGTCGTGCTCAAGGGCGCCGATGTGCCCGTTTTCTTCAGGACCAAGTTGTCGCCGCATCAGGTCGGCCTTTCCGATGTGCTGGCCAGTCTCGAATTCGCCGGTCGTGCCCCCAGGGAGACCGTCATCATCGGCATCGAGCCGGCCTCCATGGCGCTTGGCATGGAACTGAGTCCCGCCGTGGCGGAGCGGCTGCCCGAACTGCTGGCGCTGACCGTCGCCGAGTTGCGTGCCCGTGGCCTGACGATGGCGGAGCGCGCCTGATGTGCCTGTCGATTCCGATGCAGGTGGCGGCCATCGAGGGTGACGGGGATTTTGCCTGGGTCGAACGCGGCGGTCGCCGCGAACTCGTGAACATGATGCTCATCGGACCGCAGCCGCTCGGCGCCTGGGTGCTGACATCGCTGGGACTGGCTAGGGAGGTGGTCGAGCCCGGGCAACTGGCGTTGATCGAGGAAGCTCTCGCAGCCCTGGCGGCATCGCTGGAAGGCGATTACGACGCAAGTCGCCATTTCAGCGATCTGCAGTCGAAGTGAGCGAGCGCGTCCGTCAACCTGCCCTGGCGCCGCCGCCGATACGTCCGGCGCAAGCCATGGAAGCCGAGCCGGGCGCCTTGCTCGAGGCCCACTACCGTCACCTCTGGATGACGCACATGCACGACATGCCCTTCGTCAACCCGGCGCTAGGCGTCGAGGCGGTCGGCTTCAGGCGTCACGAAGGTGACTGGCTGGGCGTGATGGTCACCCCGTGGTTCCTCAACCTCTTCCTGATCTACGGCGGCGGCGCGCTGTGGGGCGACATTCCGGCCGGCGAGCGGCGTTACCTGAACCTGCCCTGCGGCACCCTGCAGTTCCTGGCCGACGACGACCCGGACCTCGGCCCCTACCAGTACTGCCCGCTGATCGCGCCGGTCAGCGTCCTGCCGGACATGGCAACGGCGCGCCAGGCTGCGCTGGAGGCGCTGGCGACGGTGCTCGCGCCGCCGCCGGAAACGCCAGCCGATCCTGCGGCGAAGTCACTGGGGGCGGTCGATGAAAAGCCGAAACCCGTGTCAAGACGCGGTTTTTTGAGTACGCTTGTCGGACGGCGGTGACCCTGCCGCGCGGGCGGGGAGTTCAGGAGGTTCGCAATGTGTCTGGCAATTCCAGCGCGTGTCGTCGAGCTTGGCGCAAACGACTGCGCCGTGGTCGATCTGGCTGGCGTGCGCAAGGAAATATCGCTGGCGCTGGTCGACAACATTGCGGTCGGCGACTACGTGATCGTGCATGTCGGCTACGCGTTGAACAAACTCGATCCGGGGGAAGCGGCGAGAACCCTGGCGCTGTTCGCCGAAATCGGCCAGTTCGACGTCGACACGACGGTTCGCTGATGAAATTCATCGACGAATTCCGTGACGGCAGGGTTGCCCAGGGTCTGGCCTGGGCCATCCAGGACGAAGCGAGAGCGGATCGCCGCTACCATTTCATGGAGTTCTGCGGCGGCCATACGCACGCCATCTCACGCTACGGCGTCAGCGACCTGCTGCCGGACAATGTCAGGATGATCCACGGCCCCGGCTGCCCGGTCTGCGTGCTGCCCATCGGCCGCGTCGATCAGGCGATCCGGCTGGCGCTCGAAGAAGGCGTCACGCTGTGCACCTATGGCGACTGCCTGCGCGTGCCCGCTTCGGACGGGCTGTCCCTGCTCAAGGCCAGGGCGCGCGGCGGCGACATCCGCATGGTGTATTCGAGCGCCGACGCCGTGGCATTGGCGCAGAAGAATCCGGACAGGCAGGTCGTCTTTTTCGCCATCGGCTTCGAGACGACGACGCCGCCGACCGCGGTGGCGATCAGGCAGGCGGCCACCCTCGGCTTGAACAACTTCTCCGTGCTGTGCTGTCACGTGCTGACGCCTTCGGCCATTGCCAGCATCCTCGAATCGCCGGAAGTGCGCCAGTGGGGCAGCGTGCCGCTCGACGGCTTCATCGGTCCGGCCCACGTGTCCACGATCATCGGCAGTCGCCCCTACGAGTTTTTCGCCGAGGAGTACCGCAAGCCGGTGGTTATTGCCGGCTTCGAGCCGCTCGACGTCATGCAGGCGATCCGCATGCTGATCCGCCAGGTCAACGAAGGGCGAGCCGAAGTCGAAAACGAGTTCTCGCGCGCGGTCGACCGCGACGGCAACCTCAAGGCGCAGCAACTGGTCGCCGAGGTGTTCGAACTGCGCAAGCAGTTCGAATGGCGCGGCCTGAATGTGCTGCCCTACTCGGCCCTGCGCATTCGCAGCCAGTTCGCCGAATTTGACGCCGAAAAGCGCTTTGCGCTCGCCTACACGCCGGTACCCGACCACAAGGGCTGCGCTTGCGGCGCCATCCTGCGTGGCGTCAGGCGGCCCCAGGACTGCAAGCTGTTCGGGACGGCATGCACGCCGGAAAACCCGATCGGCTCGTGCATGGTCAGTTCGGAAGGCGCTTGCGCCGCCCACTACACCTATGGACGTTACCGGGATGCCTGAGGGGCGCAAAGCCTACACCCGACCCCTGGACATCAGGCACGGCCAGGTCGACATGGCGCATGGTTCGGGCGGCCGGGCGATGGCTCAGTTGATCGAGGAACTGTTTGCCAGCCATCTCGGCAACGAATACCTGGCCCAGGGCGACGATGGCGCGCTGCTGCCAGGCCCCGGCGCGGGGCGACTGGTGCTGGCCACCGATTCGCATGT
>DAOMFF010000017.1:2327-5864 GCA_035429665.1 Azonexus sp. | reverse complement strand
AGTCTGGGATTCACCTCGCCGATCGTTTCCGACACCGCGGCGCTGCATGGCCTGATTGCGGCGATGCGCGCCAGCGGCGCGGAGCTTCACGTCCTGCGCGACCCGACTCGGGGCGGGCTGGCGGCGACCCTGAACGAGATCGCCAGGCAGTCCGGGGTGGGGATGATGCTGCAGGAAAAGGCGCTGCCGGTGAATCCGGCGGTTGCTGCGGCCTGCGAGTTCCTCGGGCTGGATCCCCTCTATGTGGCCAACGAGGGAAAATTGGTGGCCATCTGCAACGAACGTGACGCAAACATGCTTTTGTCGGCGATGCGCGCCCATCCCCTCGGGAAGCAGGCAGCGATCATTGGCTCGGTGCACGCGGATCCCCACCATTTCGTCCAGATGACCACGGGGTTCGGTGGCCGGCGTATCGTCGATTGGCTGAGCGGCGACCAGTTGCCGCGGATCTGCTGACGTATCCGATGCGTATCCTGCTGCTTACGCACAGCTTCAACAGCCTTGCGCAGCGGGTCTATTGCGAACTGGCCGGGCTCGGCCACGAACTGAGCATCGAGTTCGATATCGGCGACGAGGTCAGCGCCGAGGCGGTGGCGCTCTTTGCTCCCGACCTGATCGTGGCGCCTTTCCTCAAGCGCGCGATTCCCGAGTCGATCTGGGCGAAGCATGTTTGCCTGGTCGTCCATCCGGGGATCGTCGGCGATCGCGGACCGTCGGCGCTCGATTGGGCGATCCAGCAGGAGTTGCGCGAATGGGGCGTCACCGTCGTGCAGGCTGAAGCCGTGCTGGATGCCGGTCCGGTCTGGGCTGCCGGCAGGTTTGCACTGCGCTCGGGAAAGAAATCGTCGGTCTACCGCAACGAGGTGACCGAAGCGGCAGTTCTCGCCGTGCGCGTCGCGGTCGACCGCTTCCAGACGGGCAATTTCGCGCCCGAGCGGGTGCCGGGACAAGCGCATCCGCCGATGAAGCAGGCCGACCGCGCGATTGACTGGACCCGGCATACCTCGGCCGACGTTTTTGCCCGCGTGAATGCCGCCGACGGTTTTCCTGGGGTCGCCGACGCGTTGTTCGGCCACTCCGTCCATCTTTTCGATGCCTGGCCCGAAGCCGCGCTCACCGGTGAGCCGGGGAGCCTGCTCGGGCGTCGCGCAAGCGCTCTCTGTCGGGCGACCGTCGATGGCGCCGTCTGGATCGGGCACGTCAGGCGTCCCGGCGGCATCAAGTTGCCGGCGACGCTGGCCTGCCCCGAGGCGGCGGAGCTGCCCGAATTGCCGCTCGCCGGCTGGTGGAAATCGCCGAGTGCCACCTGGCAGGACATTTCCTACGAGGAAGTCGCGGACGTCGGTTTCCTCGGCTTCGATTTCTACAACGGGGCGATGAGCACCTTCCAGTGCCGGCGCCTGACCGCTGCTTTTGCGTGGGCGGCGGCGCGGCCGATCCGCGTCATCGTGCTGCGCGGCGGCCGCGACTTCTGGTCGAACGGCATCCACCTCAACACCATCGAGGCGGCGGAGAGTCCGGCCGACGAGTCCTGGGCCAACATCAATGCCATCGACGATCTGGCCGAGGCCATCCTGCGTTGCGCAACGCAGTTGACCGTGGCCGCGGTCGGCGGCAATGCCGGGGCCGGCGGCTGCTTCCTCGCCCGCGCCGCCGATTTCGTCTGGGTGCGTGACGGGGTGATTCTCAATCCGCACTACAAGAACATGGGCAACCTGTTCGGCTCCGAGTTCTGGACCTATCTGCTGCCGCCGCGTGTCGGCGCCGAAGGTGCGCGCGCAATCATGCACCATCGCCTGCCGATGACGGCGCGGGAGGCGGTCAGGCTGGGTTTCTACGACGCCTGTCTGCCCGCTCCGGGATTTGCCGTCGATGTCGCGCGGCGGGCGGTCGAACTGGCGGCTGCTCCCGATTTTCCGGAGCGCCTGGCGGAGAAGCTGGCGAGGCGCCAGGCGGATGAGGCGAGCAGACCATTGGCGGCGTATCGGGCTGCGGAACTCGGCGAAATGCGCCGCAATTTCTACGGCTTCGATCCCTCGTACCATGTTGCGCGCTATCATTTCGTGGCGCGCACGCCGCACTCGTGGACACCGCGTCACCTGGCCCGCCACCGCGATCTCGACTGGACGACGCCCGAATGAACCAATCCAGCATGCGCCGACTCCCGGCCATTCTCGTCATCGACGACGAAGTGCGTTCGCAGGAGGCGCTGCGGCGCACGCTGGAGGAGGATTTCGAGGTTTTCGCCGCTTCCGGTGCCGCCGCAGGCATGGAAATCCTTGAAAACGAGCAGTCGACCGCGGACATCCGCATCGTGCTCTGCGACCAGCGCATGCCGGGCATGACCGGGGTGGAGTTTCTCAAGCAGGTCCGCGACCGTTGGCCGGACGTGATCCGAATCATTCTCTCCGGCTACAGCGAAGCCGAAGACATCATTGCCGGGGTGAACGAGGCGGGCATCTGGCAGTATCTGCTCAAGCCCTGGCAACCCGAGCAATTGCTGCTGACGCTGCAACGGGCGTCGGAGGTCTGGCGCTTGCAGCAGGACAACCAGCGGCTGTCGCTCGAACTGCGCACCGCCGCGCCGGCCTTGCGGCAGCGGGTCGAGAGCAAGCAGGAAAAGGCGCGCAGCCGCTTCGGGCTGGCCTCGCTGGTGCGCGGACCGGGCAGCCCGCTCGACAATGTATGCGCGATGATCGGGCGCGTCGCACCTTACGACCTGTCGGTGATGATCACCGGCGAGTCGGGAACCGGCAAGGAGATGGTCGCCCGCGCCATCCACTACGAGAGCCAGCGGGCCGACCGGCCGTTCATCACCGAGAACTGTGGCGCGCTGCCCGATACCTTGCTCGAGTCCGAACTCTTCGGCTACAAGCGCGGCGCCTTTACCGGCGCCGTCGAGGACCGCGTCGGGCTGTTCCAGCAGGCCGACGGCGGCACCCTGTTCCTCGACGAGATCGGGGAAACCAGCCCGGCGTTCCAGGTCAAGCTGTTGCGTGTCCTGCAGGAAGGCGAATTCCGTCCGCTCGGCAGCAATCGTGCCGTGACGGTCGATGTGCGCGTCATCGCGGCGACCAATCGCAACCTTGACGAAGACCTGCGCAGCGGGCGCTTTCGCGAGGATCTCTACTTCCGGCTGGCGACGATCGCCATTCACGTGCCGCCGCTGCGCGAGCGGCCGATGGATTTTCCGCTGCTCGCCGACCGCGTACTCGATGCCAGTTGCAATGCCCTCGGCAAGACCGTGACCGGTTTCGCGACCGACGCGCTGGCGGCGCTCGCCACCTATGACTGGCCGGGCAATGTGCGCGAATTGCAGAACGAGATCCTGCGCATGGTGGCACTGGCCAACGGCCCGAAGCTGGGGGCGGAATTGCTCTCGCCGCGTGTCCTGCGCGCGCCCGCGGCCATCCGCGGTGAGCCGGCCGAGACCTGGTCCGACGAACTCGCCGGCAGCCTCAGGGAGCGCCAGGAGCAGCTTGAAACCCGGGTTCTGAAATCGGCCATGCAGCGCCATCGCGGCAACAAGTCGCGGGT
>DAOMFF010000017.1:0-2227 GCA_035429665.1 Azonexus sp. | reverse complement strand
CCGCGACCCTTGTTCGACGAACTGCGCGATGCCGGCATCGAGTTCGTCTGGCACCCGGCGCTGTCGCTTGAAAGCGGCGCCGAGGCGCTGCAACTGCTCGGCGACTGCGTCGACGGGACGACGCCGTTCGACGTGCTCTGTGTCGAGGGTGCCATGCTGCACGGCCCCAACGGCACGGGAAAATTTCACCTGATGTCCGGCAGCGGCCGCCCCCTGACCGAGTGGGTCGAGCGTCTCGCCCGGCGCGCGCGGTGGGTAATTGCCATCGGCTCGTGCACTGCCTTCGGCGGCTTCTCGGCCACTACCCCCGGCAATCCGCTCGAGGCCTGCGGTCTGCAGTACGACGGCGATGAGCCCGGCGGGTTGCTGGGCGAGGCTTTTGTCGCGGCCGGCGGCCTGCCGGTGGTCAACGTTGCCGGCTGTCCCGCCCACCCCGGCTGGATCGTCGATACCCTGCAGAAACTCGCGCTTGACGGCCTGACGGCGGGCGACCTCGACGAATGCGGCCGGCCGCTACTTTACGCCGAGGAACTGGTGCACCACGGCTGCTCGCGCAACGAGTATTACGAATTCAAGGCCAGCGCCCGGCAGCACTCGGATCTCGGCTGCCTGATGGAAAACCTCGGTTGCAAGGGCACCCAGGCGCATGCCGACTGCAATGTCCGCACGTGGAACGGCGGGGGTTCCTGCCTGCGCGGCGGATTCGCCTGCATCGCCTGTACCGAGCCCGGTTTCGAGGCGCCCGGCCACCCGTTCCAGGAGACGCCGAAGATCGCCGGCATCCCCATCGGGTTGCCGACGGACATGCCGAAAGCCTGGTTCATCGCCCTCTCCGTGCTCTCCAAATCGGCGACGCCGAAGCGGGTGCGCGACAACGCCGTGGCCGATCACCCGGTGGTGCGTCCGGCCGTCAGGAAGCCGAGCAAGTGAGGCGCATTGTCGTCGGGCCGTTCAATCGCGTCGAAGGCGACCTTGAAATCAGTCTCGATGTCGACGCCGGCCAGGTCATGGCGGCGCGCGTCAACTCGCCGCTGTTTCGTGGTTTCGAGCAGATATTGACCGGTCGCGCGGCGCAGGATGCGCTGGTTGTCGTGCCGCGCATCTGCGGCATCTGTTCGGTGGCGCAGTCGGCCGCTGCTGCTGCGGCGCTGGCCGACCTGTGCGCTGTCGAAATGCCGGAGAATGGCCGCCTGGCCCGGCATCTGGTGCAGGCGACGGAGAACCTTGCCGACCACCTGACGCATTTCTATCTCTTCTTCATGCCTGATTTTGCCCGCGCCGAATACGTTGACCGCAACTGGCACGCCGTGGTCACGGCTCGCTTTGCCGCAGTCGCCGGCAGCGCCGTACCGGCGGTACTGGTCGCGCGCGCCAATTTTCTCAAGCTGTTCGGGCTTCTCGCCGGCAAGTGGCCGCATACCCTGGCCCTGCAGCCCGGCGGCAGCACCCGGGCGATCGGGAGCGCCGAGGTGGTTCGCGTCCTGGCCGTGCTGCGCGGTATCCGCGCCTTCCTCGAAGCCGAGCTGCTTGGCGATACGCTGGAATCCTTTGCGGCGCTGGCAAGCGAGGCGGAGCTGCGCGCCTGGGGGGAGGGGCGCGGCGACGATTTCCCGATTTTCCTGCGAGCCGCCTACGACCTGTCGCTGGAAAAAGTCGGCCGCGCCGGAGATGGCTTCCTTTCCTACGGCGCCTACGCGATGTTCGCCAGCGGCATCTGGCACACGGATGGCGCGGTCGACCCCCTGGAAACCGGAAAAATCGCCGAGGATACCCGTCACTCCTGGTTGGTCGAAGGCCCGCCGCGACCGCCGGCGGAGGGCGAAACCTACGTCGATGCCGACAAGGCCGGGGCCTACACGTGGTGCAAGGCGCCGCGCTATGGCGGCCGGATTCTCGAGACCGGCGCGCTGGCCCGCCAGGTCGTTGCCGGGCAGCCGCTGGCGCGCGATCTGGTCGAACGTCATGGCGCCAGCGTCACTGCTCGCGTCGTCGCACGCATGATCGAGCTGGCCAGCGTGGTGCCGGCGATGGAGCGCTGGGTGCGAGTGATTGTTCACGGCGAGGCGTTCTGCCACGCGGTGACGCTTCCCGATTCCGGCCACGGTGTCGGGCTGGTCGAAGCGGCACGCGGCAGCCTCGGTCACTGGGTGAGCGTCAACCGTGGCCGCATCGAGCGTTACCAGATCATTGCGCCGACCACCTGGAATTTCTCGCCGCGCGATGCCGC
>DAOMFF010000016.1:0-15837 GCA_035429665.1 Azonexus sp. | reverse complement strand
CGACCAATCCGCGCTTCATCCTGCTCGACGAACCGTTTGCCGGGGTCGACCCGATTGCCGTGCTGGAAATCCAGAAAATCATCCGCTTTCTCAAGGAGCGCGGAATCGGCGTCCTGATTACCGACCATAATGTCCGGGAAACGCTGGGGATCTGCGACCACGCCTACATCATCAATGAGGGGCGCGTGCTTGCCGCCGGACGCTCCGACGAAATCGTCGGCAACGAGAGCGTGCGCAAGGTCTATCTGGGCGAGCACTTCAAGCTGTGAGCCGCGAACCCGGCAGCGAGACGCCCGACCGATGAAACCCGCTCTCCAGCTAAAACTTTCGCAGCATCTGGCGCTTACCCCCCAGTTGCAGCAGTCGATCAAGCTCCTGCAGTTGTCGACGGTCGAGATGCAGCAAGAAATAGAAAATTACCTGCTCGAAAACCCGATGCTGGAACGCGATGACGATGGCGGCAACGAGTCGTTCGCTTCGGCGCAGCAATACGATGCACCGCGCAGCGACGCGGACGAACGCGCCGATCGTAACGAACGTGAAGAGCGCGATGCGCGGGATGATCGCGAGCTGGCTGCCCCTGGCGCACCCTCGGACGTCGACGATGATCGCTGGAATTCGGATGCCGGCACGTTTACTGGTGCCGGTCGCGATGACGATGACGACAGCGATGCCCAGGACATTCATGGCAGCACGCCCAGCTTGAGGGATCACCTGACTTGGCAGATGGGTGTCATGCAACTCAGCGAGCGCGACCGCAGTCTCGTGCGATTCCTGATCGACGCGCTCGACGACGACGGCTATCTAGCTACACCGCTTGCCGAACTCCTAGAGGGCATACCGCCGGAGTACGAAATCGAGTTGGAAGATCTGGAAATCGCCCTTTGCCATATCCAGAGTTTCGAACCCACGGGTATCGGCGCGCGCAGCCCGCAGGAGTGCCTCGCGCTCCAGCTTAAGGCCCTGCCGGAATCAAGTGAGCGGCAACTGGCGCTGGTAATCGTCGAGAAGCATCTCGAACTCCTGGCGGCGCGCGACTTCGCCAGGATCCGCCGCCTTGCCGAGTGCACGGAACAGGCGCTCAAGGCCGCACATGCGCTGATTGTCAGCCTCGATCCACGGCCGGGATCACGCTTCGCGCAGATGGAGGCGCGTTACATCACGCCCGATGTCATCGTCAAGAAGCTCAGGGGCCAATGGACGGCCTACATCAATCCGGATGCCTATCCGCGGCTGCGCATCAATCGGCTCTATGCCGAGGTGCTGGGCAGACAAAGGCGCGGCAACGGCAACCTTACGGGCCAGTTGCAGGAAGCACGATGGCTGATCAAGAACGTGCAGCAGCGCTTCGAGACGATTCACCGGGTGACGCAGGCCATAGTCGATCGCCAGCGCCAGTTTTTCGAACATGGCGAAGTGGCGATGCGCCCGCTGATCCTGCGCGAGATTGCCGACATTCTCGGTCTGCACGAGTCGACCGTGTCACGAGTGACCAGCCAGAAATACATGGCCACGCCGCGCGGGATCTTCGAGTTGAAATATTTCTTTGGCAGCCATGTCTCCACCGACAGCGGTGGCGCATGCTCGGCCACGGCCATTCGCGCCCTGATAAAGCAGTTGGTGGGTGCCGAAGATGGCAAGAAGCCCTTGTCGGATAGCCAATTATCCGAAATACTAGGCCAGCAGGGAATTGTTGTAGCTCGCCGAACGGTGGCAAAATACCGCGAGTCGCTCAACATTCCGCCGGTCAATTTACGCAAGACCCTGTAGCGAGAGGAGAAGAAATGAATCTGCAGATTGCTGGTCACCACATTGAAGTCACACCAGCATTGCGACTGTATGTCGAGAACAAGCTGGACCCTGTGATTCGCCATTTTGACAAGGTCACTGGCGTCAATGTGGTTCTGTCGGTTGAAAAGCTGAAGCAGACGGCCGAGGTCACCGTGCATGTGCCGGGCAGGGATATGCACGTCGAGGAATCCGGGGAAGACCTATATGCCGCCATCGACGCCTTGTTCGACAAGCTGGACCGCCAGGTTCAGAAATACAAGCAGAAGGTTCAGGACCACCATCGGGGCGACAAGCCAACCCACGAAGTGGCGGGCTGATTTCTCAACGACCGCGGCGGTGCCGCGGTCTCGTCTTTGGTGCAATGATGAATCCACTGACCAACATCCTGCCCGTCGGGCAGGTACTTCTCGACCTTGAATCGACCAGCAAGAAGCGTGTTTTTGAGCAAGTTGGCATGCTTTTCGAGAACTATCTCGGGCTTGCCCGTGCTATCGTTTTCGATAGTTTGTTCGCGCGCGAGAAACTCGGCTCCACCGGCCTTGGCCAGGGGGTGGCCATTCCCCACGGCCGCATAAAGGGTCTGAAACAGGCAGCCGGAGCGTTCGTGCGGCTGAAGACGCCTGTTCCCTTTGATGCGCCGGATGGGCGCGCCGTCAATTTGCTGTTCTTCCTGCTCGTGCCGGAACAGGCGACCGAGCACCATCTGGAAATTCTTTCCGAACTGGCGCAGCGCTTTGCCGAACGGTCATTCCGCGATGCCCTGGTTGCAGCGCCGGACTCGGCCGCCGTCGTCGCCCTCTTCCAGAACTAGTCACGCCGGTGCTTCGTCACATCAGTCTGGTTCAGCTTTACGAGGATAACCGCGAAAAGCTGATGCTGAACTGGGTGATCGGGCAGCGCGTCGACCGCCGGATCGGGATCAAGGTCTGCAGCAACTACGGCGCCGACGTCGTCGGCCACATCAACATCATTCACCCGGAGCGCCTCCAGGTCATGGGCCAGGGGGAATACGACTGGGCCATGCGCATTGGCGAACGGCGTTTCGCCCATCTGTTTCATGAGTTGCTGCTGGCGAAACCTCCGGCCGTCCTCGTCGCCGACGGTCTGACTGCCCCGAATGTGCTGATCGAGGCTTGCAAGGCTTCGGATACCCCGGTCATCCTGTCGCCCAAGCCATGTTCCGCGGTCATCGACTTGTTGCGCATCTATCTTTCGGCGCGCCTGGCCGACACGGTCAACCTGCACGGGGTTTTCATGGACGTCCTCGGCATGGGTGTCCTGATTACCGGAGATTCGGGCGTCGGCAAGTCGGAACTGGCGCTCGAACTGATTTCGCGGGGCCATGGCTTGGTTGCCGACGACGTCGTCGAAATGGGCCGCATCGCGCCAGCTACGGTCGAGGGCCGCTGTCCCGGCATGCTCCGCGACTTCCTCGAAGTGCGCGGCCTCGGACTGCTCAATATCCGGACCATATTCGGCGAGACGGCGTCACGTCGCAAGATGAAGCTCAAGCTGATCGTCCACCTCCAGAAATCCGTAAGTGGTGCCGATGCTCCGCGCTTGCCGCTCGATGCCCAGACGCAGGATGTCCTCGGTGTCCCGATTCGCACTGTTGTCATCCCCGTCGCGGCCGGGCGCAACCTGGCGGTGCTTCTCGAAGCCGCGGTGCGCAATACCATCCTGCATTTGCGCGGGATCGACAGCATGCAGGATTTCATCGACCGCCAGCAGCGCATGATGCTTGACGAAGAGGGTTGATTGCCAGATAGTTGTCCCGCATTCAAATCCATCCACATTAGGAGACAACGATGAAGACCCTGATTGCCGTGTTGCTCGCCGCGTTCGCGGCATCCTCCGTCTACGCTGCCGACGATTGCGCCGCCAAGGCCGCCGAAAAGAAGCTGGCGGGCGCGGCCAAGGAAAGTTTCATGAAGAAGTGCATGGCGGATGCGGCGGGTTCAGGCAGCGCGTGCGAAGCAACCGCCGATCAGAAGAAACTGGCCGGCGCCGCGCGTACCAGTTTTCTCAAGAAGTGCGAAGGCGATGCGAAGACCAATGAGGCCAGCGCTGCCTGCGAGGCGACGGCCAACGAGAAGAAGCTGGCTGGTGCGGCCAAGAGTAGTTTCGTCAAGAAGTGCGTGGCTGACGCCCACGCGGCCCACTGATTTACTAACCGTTTTCGGTATCGACCGCAACGGCCACCTTCGGGTGGCCGTTTTTGAGTCTGCGCTGGCCTACAGATGTTCGAACTCGGCGCAATCGGCCTTGGAATCGCGGCCGGATGCGCCAAAACATATGCGGCCACTGCCCCTGAGTTCGATTTCGCCTTGCCGGACCAGGATCTCCTTCTGCGTGCCCAGGCTGACGTAGCTCCCGTTGGTGCTGCTGTCGATGTAAAAGTAGCTGTTCCCCCGCCGTTCGATCCGGCCGTGGTCCCGCGAGGCCTTGTGGTCGATAATCAGCAGCTTGCTTGCCGGGCTGCGTCCGAGAGTCAGCGAGGGCGATTTCTCATCGAGCAGGAAGGCCTTTCCGCGGTAACGGATGCACAGGCGATCGACGTCAGCAAGAATCTGGCTGGGTGTCGGATCCACGTTCACGCCGTGCCTCTGAAAATGCTCTTCGTGAGTCAGCCAATCCACTTCGGACAGATCGAAACTCCTGTCGCCTTCCTTGAGACGGCCGAGATCGGACATCACACGGCTGAGAATGGCACTGCGTTTCGGGAGTTCACGAATCAACAGCGAACTGGCAACGATCTGGTCGATCCGTGCCAGGCCGGCAATGTTTCTGGCACCGGTAACCGCCCGGTTTCTGGCGGCGGTGATGATTTCCTCGCTCGGGACGGCGCCGCCAGCCTCGATCACGCCGACATGCAGGCCGATTCGGATGGTGAGCTTGAGTCCGGACACCGGTGGCAGCTTGGATACGCGCAACTGCATGTTGATGGCCGCCTGACAGGCGTCTTCCGCCGACTCGAAAGCAGCGACCAGTTCGCCGCCGGAGATCTTCACCGTCTCGCCGCGAAAGCCGACAATCGAGCGCTCCATGCGCTTTACGCAACGCTCGACAGCATAGGCGGCTTCGGTATCACCAATGCGCTGGAAAAGACGGGCGCTTCCCGAAACATCGGCGAACATGGCAAACACCTTGCTTTGCGCTTTACTCATCGAAGTCAGAGTCAGTTTAAAGGCTTCAATTATCGCATTATCGCGCGGAGTCGAACAGGGAAGTTCAGGAAGGAGGGCAATGCTTTCTGAATATGCCATTTTGGAAATCTCCTGCGGTGACGATGGCTCGAGTATCGGGCCTCACCCGGCATCCGGTATGTTAAGTAATTCACGGGGCATTGAATTTCTGATGACTTCGCGGGTGCTGCCTGCCTGGTGTGTCGGCCGCTATCCGCCCCGGGATATCGATCGCCATGCCACCTGCCGGGATTTTGGGTGGATCGAAGGCGATATCGCCCTCCTCCACCACCGTCGCCAGCGTCAGGCCGCGAAAATCGAATTGTGCGTTGTCGGCCAGATGCGACGGCAGGATATTCTGCATGGCCGTAAACACCGACTCGGTGCGTCCGGGGTAGCGGCGATCCCAGTCTTCCATCATTTCGCGGATCTTCTGACGCTGCAGGTTGCCCTGCGAACCGCAGAGGTTGCAGGGAATGATCGGGTACTCCATGCCGCGCGCGAAGCGGGCAATATCCTTCTCCGAGCAGTAGGCGAGCGGCCGGATCACGACATGCGCCCTGTCGTCGGTGATCAGCTTCGGTGGCATCGCCTTGAGCTTGCCGCCGAACAGCATGTTGAGGAACAGCGTGTGCACCATGTCGTCGCGGTGATGACCCAGCGCGATCTTGTTGGCACCGAGTTCCTTCGCCGTCCGGTAGATGATCCCGCGGCGCAGGCGCGAGCACAGCGAACAGGTGGTCTTGCCCTCGGGGATCTTTTCCTTGACGATCGAATAGGTATCGGCCTCGACGATCCGGTAGTCGATTCCCAGATCAGCCAGATAGCGCGGCAGGACTTCGGCCGGGAAGCCTGGCTGCTTCTGGTCGAGATTCATGGCGATCAGCCGGAATCCGACGGGCGCCCGCTTCTGCATGGCGAGCAGCATGTCGAGCAGGGTGTACGAGTCCTTGCCACCAGAGATGCAGACCAGAATGGTGTCGCCGTCCTCGATCATGTTGTAGTCGATGATGGCCTTGCCGACGCGACCTTCAAGAAACTTTCTCAGCTTTTGCAGGGTATTCGAGGTTTCCATGGCGGACCTTCTTGAGCCTTCCGCGGTCGACCGCGAAAAAAAGCGAAGTTTACCGCGATACGACGGGAATCCACGGGAATCATCCTTGTTGCCGGCTAAAATCGGAGTCTTTCCGGAAGAACAATGAACCCGCCTTCGCCTTCCCCCGAAGCCTCTGCCCACAGCGGTGAACTGGTCGCCACAATCGGCCGCGAGATCGCCGTGCGCGGCGGCTGGATCCCGTTTGCGCGGTTCATGGAACTGACCCTCTACGCGCCGGGCCTTGGCTACTACTCGGCGGGGGCGCGAAAATTCGGCGCGGCCGGCGATTTTGTCACCGCCCCCGAGATGAGCGCGTTTTTCGGGCGTGCGCTGGCACGCCAGGTCGCCCAGGTGATGGAAGCTTCGCAGCCCTCGCTACTGGAAATCGGCGCCGGTTCCGGGCGTCTGGCGGCTGACTTGCTGCTCGAACTCGAAGCGCTCGGGAGTCTGCCAGAGCGTTACGATATCCTCGATCTGTCCGCCGATCTGCGCGAGCGTCAGCAGGCGACGCTGGCGGCTGCCGCACCATATCTGCTGCCGCGCGTGCGCTGGCTGGAACGTCTTCCGGAAGCATTTTCTGGGGTCGTCGTCGCCAACGAGGTACTTGACGCGATGCCCGCCCATGTCGTTGCGTGGCGCGAAGGTGGCATTTTCGAGCGCGGTGTGGGGTTCGCCGAGACAGGCGGTTTCACATGGCAAGAGCGACCAGCGACGGGTGCTCTGCTGGCGGCTGCCGGAGAGATCGGTGCCCAATGTCGCCTGCCGCCGGGTTACGAGAGCGAGATCGGCCTGGCGGCGCGTGCCTGGGCCGCCGAATGGGGCCATCGCCTGCAGTGCGGCGCGCTGTTGCTGATCGACTACGGCTTTCCGCGCCGCGAGTTCTACCATCAGCAGCGCGGACGCGGCACCCTGATGTGTCATTACCGCCATCATTCGCATCCCGATCCCTTCCATCTCCCGGGCCTTCAGGATGTCACGGTCCACGTCGATTTCACGGCGATTATCGCCGCCGCCGATGCGGCCGGGCTTGATCTTCTCGGTTACACCAGCCAGGGCCAGTTTCTGCTCAACTGCGGCATCCTCGACCTGCTGGCTAGGGAGCAGCCGGGCACCCCCGAATACATCCGCGCCAGTGGCGCCATCAACAAGATGCTGCTGCCGCACGAGATGGGTGAGCTGTTCAAGGTCATCGCCATCGGCCGCGGCATCGCTTGCCCGTTGCTCGGGTTTGCCACCGGCGACCAGAGCCGGCGCCTGTAACGCTACCGCCTTCGTCCATACGCGATGCGCCGCTATCCTCTCTCGTTCATCGTTCTCACTGCACTCAGTGTTCTCTGCGTCATCCCCGGACTGCTCAGCATCGCCGGCTTCGGGGCAGCCGTGCACCCAATACTCGACGACCCGATGGCGGGACTGGTCTTCATCATCTCCGCCGCCGCACTGATCGGCTCGGGGGCGTTTCCGCTGGTGATCGAGAAGCTGAAGGAGGACGACGAGCGCTGAGTTTCAGCGCCGCTGGGGCTGCAGCGACGCCTTGAGCGCTGCAGCTAGGCCGGTGATCCCGTCCTTCTGCTGGACCCAGAAGTGATCGGCATGTTCGGGTGACGCGAGAGCCGGCGAGTGGACGCCGGTGGGCGGCAGGCCGGCACCCAAGTGCTGGGTGCCGAACAGGCGGTCCCAGATCGGAAAGAGGATGGCGAAGTTGCAGCCGTGGCGAAATTGCCTGCCTTCCGGCAGGTCGACCGCGTGATGCCAGCGGTGGTAGCGCGGACTGACCAGCAGCCGTTCGCCGAGCCAGCCGAAGCTCAGGCGGGCGTTGACGTGGGAGAGGTTCTCGACGATGCGGATCGCCACCATGAGGCCGATGAAATGCCCCGGGGGGACGCCGATGAACAGCGCGATCAGGGCGAACCAGGCACCACCGATCAAGTCGTCGAGCAGATGATTGCGGCTGTCGGTCCACAGTGACATCTGCCGCTGGCTGTGGTGGATCACATGCAGTGCCCACCACCAGCGGAAGGTGTGCGACAGACGGTGACGCCAGTATTCGAAGAAATCGAGGATGATCAGGTAGACGAAGAAGGCGATCAGCGGGCGTGTTTCGAGAGACGGGAAGGCGTCTTCGAGCTGCGGCGGAATGAAGTCATGGAAACGCATCCAGCCTTCCAGGCTCATGATGAGAGGGCTGAGCAAGGCGAAAACGGCGAGGGGCACGATCCCCAGGCGATCGAGGAAGGTGTACAGTACGTCGACGCGCACGGCCTTGCGATCCGACCAATGCTCGATGGGGCGGAAATACTCCAGGGGGCGCAGCAGCAGATAGGCGACCCCCAACTGGAGTACGCCATAGAGGAAGAACTCGACGCCGTCGAAAGCGGGCTCGACAAGACTGCCCAGTCCCAGCGCCAGCAAGGGTGGCTGGACGACGTGGTCGAGCAGCCAGCCCTGGACCAGCACGAAGTTGTCGAGAAAGCTCTGGAACATCGGGCGTCAGCTCTCCTTGCGGGACTGGGCCAGCGTGGCGAAACAGAAGCCCCTGGCGGTGAGGCCGGTGAGGAGTTCGTCGAGCGCCGGGGCGAAGGGATCCTTGCGTGACCAGATGCCGAGATGCGCCATGACGATGTCGCCGTCCTTCAGGTTCTTCAGCGCACGTTCGACCAGCAGGGAGTTGGGGTAGGTTTCGGAAGGCAGCTCGTCGCCGAGGAAGCCCGCTGGCGCCCAGCCGACATGGCGATAGCCGCAGGCTTGCGCGGCTTTCAGCGTCAGCGGCGTGGTACGCCCGCCCGGCGCGCGCCAGAGCGGATCGAGGGCGCGTCCGGTGAGTTCTTTGAAGCGGCTGTCGGACCGGTGAATCTCACTGCAGATGGCAGTGCCGTCGAGTTGCTCGGTCTTGCCGTCCATCAGGCGGTACCGGGTCCGCTGGCCCTGATCCCCGCGAAAGCTGCCGTGCCGCCAGGTATGGCTGCCGAAGGCGTGGCCCTCGGCGACACGGGCATTCCAGTATGGAGCCCAGGCCTCGTCGAGCGCGTGGTCGCCGCGCAGCGTCTTTTCGTTGGCGACGAAGAAGGTTGCCTTCGCCTTGTGCTTCGCCAGCGTCTCCGCGATCACCTCGGCGTGGCGCATGTTGCCGGTGTCGAAGGTCAGGTAGAGTGTGCCGCCGCTGCAGGCAGCGTTCGCCGCGCCGCCCGCCATCGCGATGAAGGTGGCGAAGGCGAGGCCCGAGGCGAGGCGGCAGCGGCTCATTTGCGGGCCGCGTGATTAACAAAGAAGACACCGTGCGGCGAGTTGCCGACGGGGATCGATGCCTTCAGGGTCTTGGTCTTCAGGTCGATGACCTGGACGCGCCGGGCGAAACGGGCGGTGGCCCAGAGTTCGCTGCCGTCGGCGCGGACTTCCATGTCGTCGGGTCCGCCGGGAACATCGTATTTCTCGACGACGGTGAGCGTCTGCGTGTCGAGCAGCGAGACGCTGCCGCCGCCAACCGAGCGATTCGAGACGAAATAGTAACGACCGTCGCCGCGCGGATGCAGGTTATGCGCCGCCGTGTCGGTCGGTACCTTCTTGACCGTCTTCTGCGTCTTCCAGTCGATGACCTCGACGTAACCTTCGCCCATGATGCCGACGAGCAGGTAACGATTGTCGGGCGTCATGACGATGCCCGCCGGTGTCGGACCCACTGGCATGACCCATTCCTTCTTCAGAGTCTTCAGGTTGATCGCCATCACCTCATTCGAATCCTGCAGCGTGATGAAGACGTAGTCCCCCGCGGCATCGAACGCCATGTGCGACGGCGTGCGCGGGGCATGCAAGCGGGCCTTGAGCCTGAAGTCCGCGGGGTCGTAGATATCGACCCGGTCGAGGCGCAGCGAGGTCGCGACGAACAGCTTGCTGTCGGGT
Organism: Azonexus sp.; assembly: GCA_035429665.1. Lineage (GTDB taxonomy): Bacteria > Pseudomonadota > Gammaproteobacteria > Burkholderiales > Rhodocyclaceae > Azonexus. The sequence goes on along the minus strand of DAOMFF010000016.1, from coordinate 5,868 downwards.
GAATAGCCGAGCTGGTAGGGGTCGGAAATGTTGCGGATGCGCTTCTGCTCCTTGCCGGTCAGCGGATCGAAGAAGACCAGCTGATTCGAGGCGGCGCAGGCGACGATGACCGATTTGTCGTCGGGCGTTGCCATCAGGTGATGCGGTTCCTTGCATACCGGAACCTTGCCGGTGACCTTGTAGCTCGTGGTGTCGATCAGGCTGATCGTGCCGTCCGCCGAGTTCAGGGCGATGGCAAGGGTTGGCGGGGCGGCGCTGCTGCTCGTCGCGGCGAGCAGCAGGCCGGCGCAGACAGCGGATAAACGGATCCGGCGCAGGATGGCGGTGAGCATGGTTCAGGCGAGGTAGCGGGTAGGATCGGTAAAGCCGGCGGTGGCAAAGCCCTCGGCGCGCAGGCGGCAGGAATCGCAGGCGCCGCAGGCATGCCCTTCGGTGTCGGCCCTGTAGCACGACACCGTTGACGCATAGTCTACGCCAAGCTCGACCCCTTTGCGGATGATGTCGGCCTTGGAGAGTTCGATCAGCGGCGCGTGGATGGTCAGCCGGGCGCCCTCGACACCGGCTCGCGTCGCCAGGTTGGCCAGCGTCTCGAAGGCCGCGATATAGTCTGGGCGGCAATCGGGGTAGCCGGAATAGTCGACCGCATTGACCCCGACGAAGATGTCGCGGCTGCCCAGCACCTCGGCCCAGGCCAGCGCCAGCGACAGCATGATGGTGTTGCGTGCCGGTACATAGGTCACCGGAATGCCCGGTTGGACACCCTCGGTTGGTACCGCGATGCGGGTGTCGGTCAGCGCCGACCCGCCAAACTGGGCGAGGTCGAGACTGAGAATGCGGTGCTCGGCGGCACCCAACGCCTGGGCGACGCGCTCGGCGGCCCTCAGTTCGGCGCTATGCCGCTGGCCGTAATCGAAGGACAGGCAATAGCAGTCGAATCCCTGGCTGCGCGCGATGGCGAGGCAGGTGGCGGAGTCGAGACCGCCGGAAAGGAGAACCACGGCGCTTGCATTCATGGGGCGCGAATATACCCGAATTTGCCCGTCGACCGCGCCGGTATCTGCTTGTTCCTGCGCTACAATTTGAAGTTTTGAGACTGCCTCCGGAGAATTTGATGCCGCTTCGCCTGACCGCCCTCGCCGCCGCCCTGATGCTTGCCGGCTCAATCCATGCTGCCGAGAGGATCAAGGTCGGTTTCGTGTCCACGCTCTCCGGTCCAGGCGCCGGGCTTGGCGTGGACATCCGCGACGGGTTCAATCTGGCGATCAAGCAACTCGACGGCAAGCTCGGCGGACTGTCGGCCGAGGTCATCGTCGCCGACGACCAGCAGAATCCCGACATTGCCAAGCAGACGGCCGACAAGTTCCTGAAAAAGGACAAGGTCGATTTCATGACCGGGATCGTCTTCTCCAACATCATGCTCGCCGTCGGCCCGACCGTCTTCGAGAACCAGACCTTCTACATCTCGGCCAATGCCGGCCCGTCGCAGTATGCCGGCGAGCAGTGCAACCCCTTCTTCTTCAACGTTGCCTGGCAGAACGACAATCTGCACGAGGCGGTCGGCAAGGTTGTGCAGGACAAGGGCTTCAAGAATGTCGTCATCGTTACCCCGAACTACCCGGGCGGCAAGGATGCGGTCTCGGGTTTCAAGCGTTACTACAAGGGCAAGGTCGCCGAGGAGGTCTACACCAAGCTTGGCCAGCTCGACTACGCCGCCGAACTGGCGCAGATCCGCGCCATCAAGCCCGACGCGCTATTCTTCTTCCTGCCCGGCGGCATGGGCATCAACTTCGTCAAGCAGTTCGTCGCTTCAGGCCTGTCGCGCGACACCCAGCTCTTCGCCCCCGGCTTCTCGGCCGACGAGGACGTCATCAAGGCGGTCGGCGCGCCGATGATGGGCATGTTCAACTCGTCGCACTGGGCGCACGACATGGACAATGCGGAAAACAAACGCTTCGTCGCCGACTTCCAGAAGGAGTACGGGCGCATGCCGTCCTTGTACGCTTCGCAAGGCTACGACGCCGCATTGATGATCGATGGCGCGGTACGCGACGTCAAGGGCAAGGTCGAGGATAAGGTCGCGCTGCAGAAGGCGCTGGAAGCCAAGCATTTCAAGTCCGTGCGCGGCGATTTCAGGTTCAACAGCAACCACTACCCGGTCCAGAATTACTACCTGCGGGTGGTCGGCAAGGATGCCGGTGGCCGCATCACCAACAGAATGATGGGAACGATCTTCACCAATCACGCGGATGCCTACGCTTCCGCCTGCAGGATGAAGTGACCCAGCTGGTTTTCGAGCAGGCCCTGAACGGCCTGCAATTCGGCCTCATGCTGTTCCTGCTTGCCGCCGGGCTGACGCTCGTTTTCGGCATCATGGACTGCATCAACCTGGCCCATGGTTCGCTCTACATGGTGGGCGCTTACTTCGTCGCGGCGGCAGCGCAGGCGGCCGATTCGTTCTGGATCGGTCTTGGCGCCGGGGTGGCGGGGGCGGCCGTTCTCGGCCTCGTGCTGGAACTCTCGCTGTTTCGCCGGCTGTACCGGCGCGACCACCTGTCGCAGGTGCTCGCCACCTTCGGGCTGATCCTGATTGCCAACGAAGCGGTGCGCATGATCTGGGGCGCCCAGCCGCTGCTGCTGAACCCGCCGGAGGCATTGTCGGGGCCGGTCGAGATCGGCAACTTCTCCTACCCGGCTTACCGGCTCGTGATCATCGCCTTCGGCCTTGGCGTCGCCGGGCTGCTTTACCTGCTCGTCGCCAGGAGCCGGGTCGGCATGTGGGTGCGCGCCGGCGCCGCCAATCGCGAAATGACCGAGGTGTTGGGCGTCAATGTGCAGGGCCTGTTCACGGCCGTGTTCGTCTTCGGCGCCGCGCTCTGCGCGCTTGCCGGCGGTCTGCTCGGGCCATTGCTGGCGGTGCAGGTCGGCATGGGCGAGAGCGTCCTGATTCTCGCCTTCGTCGTCATCATCATCGGCGGCATCGGCTCGATACGCGGGGCGCTGGTCGGCAGTCTGATCGTCGGCGCGGTCGACACGCTGGGCCGGGCACTCTTGCCGACGCTGCTGCGCGCGGCATTGCCGGCCGACGCCGCGGCGACGCTCGGTCCGGCGCTGGCCTCGATCCTGATTTACCTGCTAATGGCAGCGATCCTGTTCTTCCGGCCGCAGGGCCTGTTTCCGGCGCGGGCCTGATGGCCTTCTATCGCCCCGCCCGCTACCAGAAGCCGCTCGTCATCGTGCTGCTGCTGGCGCTGCTTGTCTTGCCGCCGGCGCTCGATGCCTGGGGCCAGGCGTTCTACATCGGCTTCGCCACCCGCATCCTGATCTTCGCGCTGGCGGCCAGCAGCCTCAATCTGGTGCTCGGCTTCGGCGGCATGTTTTCGCTCGGCCACGCCGCCTTTTTTGGCGCCGGCGCCTATGTCGTGGCCATCTGCGTGGACAATGGCATCAGCGATGCCCTGCTCGCCTTCCCGCTGGCGATGACCGTCGCCGGACTGCTGGCGCTGGTCGTTGGCGCCATCAGCCTGCGTACGCGCGGCGTCTATTTCATCATGATCACCCTCGCCTTTGCGCAGATGACCTACTACCTGTTCGTCTCGGCAAGGGTATTCGGCGGCGACGACGGCCTGCCGCTGGCCGGACGGATGACGCTGGGCGGCCTCAGCCTGACCGGTGACGGCGCCCTCTTCTACGCGGCGCTCGGCTGTCTCGTGCTGGTGATGACTTTTCTCGGGCGTCTGGCCGGCGCTCGCTTCGGTCGCACGATCCAGGCCATCCGCGACAACGAGGTGCGCATGGAAGCGCTCGGCTATCCGGTGTTCCGCTATCGCCTCGTCTGTTTCGTGCTTGGCGGCGCTCTGGCCGGGCTCGCCGGCGCGCTGCTCGCCAACCTGACTGGGCTGGCCAGTCCCAACCTGTTGCAGTGGACGCAATCGGGAACATTGCTGGTCATGCTCATCATCGGCGGTGTCGGCTATCTCTACGGTGGCTTGATCGGGGCGCTGGTGCTGCTCTGTCTCGAGGAGGTGCTGGCCGGTTTCACCTTGCACTGGCACATCGGCCTCGGCCTGTTGCTGATCGCCGTGGTCCTGTTCGCCCCTCGGGGGGTCGCCGCGCTGTTCGGGAAAGGCAATGGCTGAAGCCCTGCTCGAGGTGCGCGGCCTGTCGCGCCGCTTTGCCGCGGTCGACGCCCTGAAAGAGGTCAATTTCAGTGTCGACGCCGGCGAGGTCCATGCCCTGATCGGCCCCAACGGCGCCGGCAAGACGACCTTCATCCATCATGTTTCCGGCGCGCTGCAGCCGGACAGCGGCAGCGTGCATTTCGCCGGCCGCGACATCACCCGGCTCTCGATGCACCAGCGCGTGGCCGCAGGTATCGCGCGCTCCTATCAGATCACCAATGTCTTCCTTGGTCTCTCGGTGCTCGACAACGTGGTACTGGCCGTTCAGGGGCGGCCGGACGCCGGCGGCAGCTTCCGGTTCTGGCAGCCGGTAAGCAGCGAACAGTGGTTGTTTGACGAGGCGCGCGGCTATCTCGATCAGGTCGGGCTGAGCGAGCGTGTTGAAACGCTGGCCGGCAATCTTGCCCACGGCGAGCAGCGCGCGCTGGAACTCGCGATGGCGCTGGCGACGAAGCCGCAGTTGCTGCTGCTCGACGAACCGATGGCCGGTACCGGCCCGGAGGAGTCGGCGCGCATGGTCGAACTGATCGACCACCTCGCCCGCCATGTCACCATCCTGCTGGTCGAGCACGACATGGCTGCGGTCTTCCGGCTGGCCGACCGCATATCGGTGCTGGTCGACGGTCGCCTGATCGCCACCGGGGCGCCGGCAGCCGTGCGCGCCGATCCGGAAGTGCGCCGGGCCTATCTCGGGGACCACCAGTGAACGCCCTGCTCGAGATCGGCGGACTGGAAGTCGCCTACGGCCCGAGCCAGGTCCTGTTCGGACTCGATCTGGCGCTGGCCGAAGGTGAAGCGGCAACCCTGCTCGGGCGCAACGGCATGGGCAAGACGACCGCGCTGCGCGCCATCTGCGGCCTTCAGCCGGTCAAGGGCGGGACGATCCGCTTCGCCGGGGAGCGCATCGACGGCTGGCGACCGGACCGTATCGGCCGCGCCGGCATCGCGCTGGTGCCGGAAGGCCGGCAATGCTTCCCGAATCTCACGGTCGACGAGCATTTGCTGGCATTTTTCGCCAATCGCCGCCGGCAGCCCGACCCATGGACGCCGGCCCGGGTTTTCGACCTGTTCCCGCGACTCAGGGAGCGCGCGAGAAATCTCGGCAATCAACTCTCCGGCGGCGAACAGCAGATGCTGGCGATCGGCCGCGCCCTCGTCACCAACCCGCGCTTGCTGATCCTCGACGAGGCGACCGAGGGTCTGGCGCCGCTGGTCCGCGAGGAGATCTGGACCTGTCTCGCGCGTTTGCGGGCCGCCGGGCAGAGCATTCTGGTCGTCGACAAATACGTGGAAAAACTGATCGAACTTGCCGATCACCATACGCTGATCGAAGGCGGCCGGGTCGTCTGGCATGGCACGTCGGCAGAACTCGATGCCGATCACGGCATCTGGCAGCGCTTCCTCGGCATCTGAATCGCCGGGTTTGTGCCGACGGCGGGGATCAGCGGATCAGCCCGGCCTTCTGCAGCGCGTCGATGGTGACCTGGGTGAGTGCGCCAACCTGCGACGTCATGTCGCCGCTTGCCGATGTCGTTGCGCTACCCGACCAGATGACCGCACCGCTTGCCAGATCGACCAGCGAGGTGCTGGAACCGAGGCTGCGCGTGGTGGTTGCGCCGCCAACGGGGAACGACAGCCCGATGCCGCCGACGCCGAAGCCACCCCCGCGATAGCCGCCGCCACTGCCGCC
>DAOMFF010000015.1:4870-16014 GCA_035429665.1 Azonexus sp. | reverse complement strand
ACGCGCTGTCCCGCTTCCGGGAGGTCCTCGACCTTGCCGCGCCGGCTGGTCTGATACGCACCATCGTCGACGGCGGGCCGGAGGTGGGCGCTCTGATCGACAGCGCGCGCAAGGAATTGTCAGGGCAGGCCGAAGATGCCGTTGTCTCCTGGTACCTGAACCGGCTGGCCAGTGCTTTCGCGGTGAGCTGGAAAGAACTGCGGGTTCGCCCCTTGGCGGGTTTCTCCGGTGCCAGCCCGTTGACCGTGCGCGAGGGTGATGTCCTGCGACTGATTGCCCAGGGGCAGTCGAACAAGCGGATTGCTGCCGTTCTCGAGGTCAGCCCGGAAACGGTCAAGTCGCACGTCAAGAACATCTTCGTCAAGCTGGGGGTCGATAACCGGATGCAGGCGGTCACCAGCGGTCGCAGGCAGGGATACTTCAAATGAGAAACGCCCTCGCTTCCCTGATCGTGGCCGTCTCGGCGGTGACCGCTGCAATCAGCGCTCAAGCTCAGGCGCCCATGGTCGCCGGCCAACTCGGGCGCGAGCTGACGCCGGTGGGAGCAGAGCGCGCCGGGAACGCCGCGGGAACGATTCCCGCCTGGAGTGGCGGCTTGACCGCGCCGCCGCCAGGGTGGCGTCCGGAAATGGGTTACATAGACCCGTTTCCTGAAGATGTGGCGCTGTTTACGATAACCAGAGAAAACTGGACAAACCACCGGGAGCAACTGATGCCCGGGCTCGTCGCCCTGCTGCAGACGACCGAAGGTTTCCAGATGCCGGTGTTCCGTACACGCCGGACAGCCGCCTACCCCGCTGCCGTGATGGCCGAGGGGGCCAGACAGGCCGGCTCGGCAGCAATCGAAGGCTCGGCCGTGAATCTGACGACACACAACCCGGTGCCGTTCCCGGTGCCCAGGACGGGGCTCGAAGTGATCTGGAACCACCTGCTGCGTTACCTGGGTGGCGGCATCGAGCGCACGACCCTGGCCTTTCCGGTCCGGGCGTCCGGGGACTATTACCGCATCGGCTTTCATTCGCGCCGGATCTATGAAGCCAACATGGACGGGAAGACCGAGAACCGCCTGTTCGTCGCGATGGGCGACTACACGGAACCGGCCACCTTGCTGGGCACGATCTTTCTGGTCCATGAACCGCTCAACCAGCTCAAGGAACGCCGCAGCGCCTGGGTCTACAATGCCGGCCTGCGTCGTGTCCGGCGGGCGCCGGATCTAGGCTACGACGGCATCCCCGACGGCTCGGAAGGGATGTTTACCGCCGACCAGATCGACGCCTACAACGGCTCCCCGGATCGTTTCGAGTGGACCTTGGTCGGCAAGCGGGAACTTTACATTCCCTACAATTGCTACCGCATCGGCCAGAAGGATCAACGCGACGAGGACATCATCCGCCGCGGGTCGGTCAATTCCAGCCTGATGCGCTATGAACTGCACCGCGTCTGGGTGGTCGAGGCCAAATTGCGGGGGGGGCAGGCCCACATCTACGGCAAGCGGGTCTTCTATCTCGACGAGGACAGCTGGAGTGTCGTTGCCGAAGAATCCTACTCGACGCGCGGCGATCTCTGGCGGGTTGCGCTGCATGGCCTGATCCAGTACTACGATGTGCAATTGCCCTGGTACCGGCTGGGCATCTTTCATGATCTGACGGCGGGCTCCTATTTCGTCGGCGGGCTCGACCATGGGATCAGGAGTCCCATCCGCTTCAATATCCGGGGACAGCTTGGCGATTTTCAGGCGGACGCACTTCGCCGCGCCGGCACGCGGTAGATGAGCGGGAGCCGTGTCGCGCCGCTGAAAGGCTTGCTTGGCTGTCCCGGGCCTTTGGAGGGTGTGGCGTAAATGGTGATTGCATTTCCGGAGCGCCGGGACGATTGCGCTTTTCCCTTACACGTATAGGGTTTTCCTTCTATTGTTGGCTGATCTGGTGTAGTAAGCTTCAAGCAGTCGGCCGGTCCACGGGGACGGGTTGGGCCAGCCTCTCATGCGCTGCACTGGAGCGGGCGACGGAGGCTGCAACAGTGTCGGCGCAGGCCGGCCCGATGAACGAGTTTCTTGTCCACTTTCCGAGCTATCGATGAAACAACTTGGCGGCCTAGACGAACTCTTCTTTGCCATGGAGCGCCCCAACCAGTGCATGCACGTGGCGGTGCTCGGGATCTACGATCCGAGTACGGCGCCCGGCGGCAGGGTCAGGTTGCGCGACATCATGGCGCACATCCGCGAGCGGCTCGATGTCTCGCCGGTTCTTCGCCGCCGCCTGGTTCGGGTGCCTTTCGATCTGGACCGTGCCTACTGGGTGGACGAGGCCGAGGTCGATCTCGAATACCACATTCGCCACATCGCGTTGCCCAAGCCCGGCGACTGGCGGCATCTCTGCATCCAGGTCGCGCGTCTCCATTCGCTGGTGCTCGACCGTTCCAAGCCGCTCTGGCAGATTTACGTCATTGAAGGAATAGACAACGTCGAAGGCGTGAAGCCGGGAAGCTTCGCCATCTACATGAAGTTCCATCGCGGCGAAGTCGACGGCGAGGCCAGCGCAAAGATCCTGCGTGCCCTGCATTCGCTGATTGCCATGCCGGAGCACAGCCATGTGCTGAAAAAGCCGTTCTTTGCCGATGCCGTGCCGACTCTGGTCGAGTTGTATGCGCGCTCGCTGAGCAATGCCGTGCCACGGGTGGTGCGCCTGTGGCACGCCGTCTCGACGGCAGGCGTGAAGATGACGTCGCTGGCGTCGCGAGCGCTCTACAAGCGGGTGGCCGGCGGCACCTTGCGCGAACGGTTGCTGGATGAACTGGCGTGGCCACAGGATCCGGTCAAGACCCGATTTGCCGGCTCCGTCTCGTCGCGGCGCATTGTCGAGGGTGTCGGTTTCGAAATGGCGAAGGTTCAGCGCGTGCGCAAATGGGTCAGCGGCGTGACGACCAATGATGTGTTTCTGGCTACCGTCGGTGGTGCCGTGCGGCGCTACCTGCAGGAATCGGGTGACCCGCTGTGGGCCGGCGTGGCGGCGGCAGTGCCGGCGTCGCACCAGGACATCCTCCCGGGCAGTGATCAAGGGAACAAGCTGAACCAGCATCGCGTGCCGTTGCATGTCGAAATCGAGTCCGGGCTGGTGCGTCTGCGCGCCATTCGGCAATCCGCGGGTGAAACCCGTCAGACCGCGGACGTCATCGGACACGATCTGTTGCGACAACTGGCGGACGAGCTGCCGACCCGCATCACCTCGGCAGTGGTTGACAGCCTGCTCGACGATTATCTGAACATCGTCGTGTCAACCGTGCGCGGGCCCGACGTGCCCTTGTATCTTGCCGGGGCGCAACTGAACCGCTTCTACCCGATCGGCGTCGTCAAGAACGGCGTCGGGCTCAACATCACCAGCTTCAGCTATTGCGGCAACCTGTGGGCGACCGTGGTGTCCTGCCGCAAGATGATGCCGGACCCCGAGGTCTTCGCGAACTTTCTCAGGGAGAGCTTCGATGGCTTGGTGGCGGAAGTCGATCGCGAAGAACTGGCCAAGCGCGGCCAGGTCGAACCGGTTTCGGCACCGTTGGGCGCGCGCAAGCGGCGTGCGCCGGCTACGGTGGCCGGTCAGCCGGCGGTACCGGGCACGGCGCCGCATCATCCGGTCCGGGCGCGGCTTTCGACCAAGACAGCTCCTTTCGGGAATGCCTGAGAAGGGATTCGCGTCTTTTGCACCCGTTCGCCGAATCGTGAATCCACTCAAATCAACAGGATACGGAGCCAGTCGCGCTCTCGTCGGCGGAATCGAATCGCGTCAAGATACTTGCCTTGGGGAAAAGTCATGAAACATCTCTCCGGTCTCGACAATCTCTTTCTGGCGGTTGAACACGGAAACCAGTTGATGCAGGTGGCGGCGCTCGGTATCTACGACCCGTCAACCGCGCCCGGGGGAGAGCTCCGGTTCAAATCGATACTCAACTTCTTCGAATCCCGGATGAAGCAGACCCCGGTTTTCCGGCGCCGCCTCATCGCCGTGCCCTGGGGACTCGATCGACCCTACTGGATTGACGATACCGATGTGGACGTCGAATACCATGTCCGCCATATTGCCCTGCCGCAGCCCGGCGACTGGCGCCAGTTGATGATCCAGGTGGCCCGGCTGCACTCGCGTTCACTCGACAAGTCCAAGCCCCTGTGGGAGGCCTACATCATCGAGGGCCTCGACCATGTTCCCGGAATCGTGCCGGGAAGCTTCGCGCTCTACATCAAGTTTCACCATGCTGCGGTCGACGGCGAAGGAGGGGTCGAAATCATCCGTGCCGTTCATTCGCTCTCGCCGACAGTGGACCCGGAAGCGGACGAGGGTGCGAGCCCGATCGCGATCATCGCCGATCGCGACCCGACGATCGCCGAGCTGTGTGCGCGCGCCGTCGGCCATCGCGCCTGCCAGGTCCTTGACGGAGCGCGACTGGTTGTCGATCTCGGCAAGCGCGCGCTAGGCGCCGGTGTCGACCTCGTCACCAGCGGCAAGGTACTCGCTGCCGGCAGGAAGATTGTCGCCAGCCGCCTGGGGTTGGCCGAGATGGCTGCGGAAATGACCGGAAGTCACGGCGAGGCGCTGCACCTGCGGCCGCATACGCGCTTCGATGGCAGGATATCCGCCCACCGCGTGGTCGATGTCGCCGGCTTGTCCCTTGCCGACTGCAGCAGCATTCGCCAGCACGTAGAGGGGGTGACGATCAACGACATATTCATGGCCACGGCCAGTGGCGCGCTGCGCAAGTATCTCGAACTGAAGGGCGAACTGCCGGCCGCCAGTCTCAACGCAATGATGCCGATAAGTACCCGGGGCGCGTACAAGGGCGGCGACGCAAGCAACCAGGTCGCCATGACTGCCTTGCCGCTCCGTACCGATATCGCCGATCCGCTCGAGCGACTCCGCGCCGTGCGCCGCGCCACCCGCCTGGGCAAGTCGGTTTCGGCAGCGCTCGGCAGGGACCTTCCGGCCCGGCTGGTTGAGGTGCTACCGGCCTTCCTTGTCGAGCAGGTCATGCGTTCCGCGCTCGTGCCGCTGGTCAATGTCACGGTTTCCAACGTGCATGGTCCGGACGAGGCGTTGTATATGGCGGGGGCGAAGCTGCAGATGTTCACGCCGATCTCGATTGTCATTGACGGTGTCGGCCTGAACCTGACCGGGCTGAGTTACAACGGCACGCTGTGGGTCTGCTTCGTTTCGTGCCGCAAGATGCTGCCCGATCCCGCCGTGTTCGTGCAGTGCCTGAACCAGAGCTTCGACGAACTGGTTGCCGCTGCGATCGGCAAGCGGAAGCCGGGAGCGGAAGCCCGGACTGTCGCACCGCGGGCGCTGCGAACGACTGCCGCGGCACCGGTAGCCCGTAGCAAGGCAGCGGCGGTTGCCCCGGTCCGCAAGAGCGCCACGACGAAAGCGCCGGCTGCCAGCAAGCCGGCGGCAAGGAAGACGGTCACGAAGAATCCGGCACCGGTCGTGGTGGCCGAGAATGTGTTTGTCGAAAATTCTCCGGTCGAGCGAGTGGCCACGCAAGACGCCCCCTGAGGGTGCACCAGAAATAACCCGCGCCGGCCAAATGGCGCGAGAAGAATAATTTGAATATCTCGCCTGCGGCCGGGCCGTCGGCGGGGAATCTGGCTGGCGTACCCGGTGCCGGTCCACGATCGAGGAGAGATGCATGGATTCGGAATTTGCCCCCAGGATTTCAGCGCCACCCTATTACCGCCTGATTCCGCACATGGGCAGCGAGTCGGCGCAGTTCATCATCGACAACCTGCTGCGCTTCTCGTTCAAGCGCATGAGCTTTTCGAACGATGTCATTCATGAGTTGCGCAAGCGTATCGCCACGGTCGACCACAATCTCGGACAACCCGTCGCGAATGTCCGGATAACCCGTCAGGATTGTGACGAAGTACGGGCCGAATGGCTGGAAGTTCCGCAGAGCCGCCTCGATCGCGTATTTCTCTATCTGCACGGCGGCGCTTTCTGCTTTCGCATTCCGCGTACCCAGTCGGCAATGATCGCCCGCTGGTGCCGGACGTCAGGCGCCCGCGCCCTGATGCCGGTCTATCGGCTGGCTCCCGAACACCCTTATCCGGCGGCTTCCGACGACTGCCTGGCGGCCTATCGCTGGCTGCTCAACAACGGGGTACCGGCGCGCAACATTGTCATCTGCGGCGATTCGGCCGGCGGCAACCTGGCGTTGGTGACGCTGATGCGCGCTCGCGCCGAGGGTCTGCCGTTGCCGGTTGCCGCGATCCTGCTCTCCCCGGCGACCGATTTCTCGCTGAGCGGACGCAGCGCCGCGGTCAACGAGGCGAGCGACCCGATGTTCTCGGTGGCCATGCTGCGCTGGTTCGGCGAGATGTACCTGTCCGAGCCGGAATTGCACCTGATGCCGCTGGTCTCGCCGCTGACCGGCGATTTCACGGGCCTGCCGCCGATGCTGTTCCAGGTCGGCAGCAACGAGATGCTGCTTGACGATTCGACGCGGGCGGCTGCCAAGGCGCATGGCTCCGGTGTGGATGTCCAGCTCGATGTATTTGATGGCATGCCCCACGTATTCCAGGCAATAGGCCAGTTGCCCGAAAGCAAGCTGGCGGACAAGTACGTTGCCGAGTTCCTCGAGACACGAGCCGGCTGGGGGCGTGTCTAGTCGCGCCGCGCTTCATGTCCGTGCCGGGTCAGGCGGCCTTTTTCTTCCTGTTGCCGACCAGGAATGCTGCCAGCGCCGGCAGCAGGAGAATGGCGCCGAAGACGTTGACCAGGAACATGAAGGCCAGCAGGATGCCCATGTCCGCCTGGAACTTCAGATCCGAGAAGGCCCAGGTGGCGACCGACATGGTCATTGTCACCGCCGTGAATACCGACGCGGTACCACGCTGCTTCAGTGCCTGGACAAAGGCGTCGCGCAGATTCAGGCCAATATCCATTTCGTGCTTGATGCGCTCGAAGAGATAGATGCCGTAGTCGACGCCGACGCCGACGCCGAGCGCCACAACCGGCAGGGTATTGACCTTGAGGCCGATGTCGAGCCAGGTCATCAGCGCATTGCACAGTACCGTCACCAGCCCAAGCGGCAGGATGATGCACAGCGTGGCGGGAACCGAGCGCAACATCAGGATGCACAACAGCGCCACCGAACCGAACAGGGCGAGGTTGACCCACTTGTCGGCGGCCGCCACCGTTTCATTGGTGGCAGCCATGACGCCGACGTTGCCGCTGGCGAGGCGGAACCTGAGTTCATCGGTGTCGTACTCGCTCTTGAACGCCTTGATTTGATCGACGACGCCGGCGATGGTCTCGGCCTGATGATCGCGGGTGAAAATCGAGATCGGCATCGCGGTGCACGTCGAGTTCATCAGTTCGTTGCCGAGGCGGGTCGCAAAGCCCACGCCCTGGGCGATCTGGGCCTTGTCCTGGGGCAGGGCCTGCCACTTCATGTTGGTTTCCGCGTATGCCTGGGTGACAATATTGACAAATCCGGCAAGGCCGCGAACCGCGGCCACGCCTTCGTTCTGGCGGACGCCCAGTTCGAACTCCTCCATCTTGTCCATCACCTTGCGATCGACGCACGGCGAGTCGGCACCCTTGGCCTCTGCAATGACCTGCAGGACATCGACGCCAATGGCGAAGTTGGAGGTGATGACGCGGACGTCCTCGTTGTAACGGGAATTGGGCCGCAGTTCCGGCACGCCGTCGCCGAGGTCGCCAACCTTGTGGTCCTTGGCGACATAGAGACCGATGCCGAGCGCGACGAGGGCGATGGCGATGGCGACGGCGCCGCCCTTCGGGGTGGCGAGGACACCAAATTTCTCCCAGAGGCGGTCGGCGCCGGCTTCATGGCCACGCATCTTCTGCGCCTGTTCCGGCGCGATCTTCCGGTATGAGAGAAGGATCGGCAGCAGCATCTTGTTGGTGACGATCATCACGGTGACGCCCAGCGTCGCGGTAATGGTCAGTTCCTGGACCATCTCGATCTCGACCATGCCGATGACCATGAAGCCGATGGCGTTGGCCAGCAGGGCGGCGGCGCCGGGAATGAAGAGATTCTCGAATGAAAGCCGTGACGCCTTGATGCCGTCGGCGCCGGCCATGGTCTCCTGTTTCCAGGAACTGGTCATCTGCACTGCGTGCGAGACGGCGATCGAGAAGATCAGGAAGGGCACGAGGATCGACATCGGGTCCAGCGTCAGCTTGAAGATGGGCAGCAGGCCGAGCAGCCAGATCACCGGCACGACGGCACAGATCAGGGCGTACGAGGCGAGCATGCCGGACCCCGAGTACCAGTACAGGAGGGCGGCGGTGATGACGAAGGCGATGCCGAAGAAGGCGATGACGCCCGCCGCGCCTGCGGCGATGTCGCCAACGGCTTTGGCGAAGCCGATGATGTGGACCGTGACATCCTTGTTTTCGGTTGCCTGACGGATTTCCTCGAGTTTCCTGGCGACTTCCTGCAGATTGAGGCGTTCGCCGGTATCGGGATCCTTTTCCTGCAGGGTGGCGACGACCATGGCCGCGGTGCCGTCGATGGCGACGATGCGGCCGCCCCAGTCCGACTTGGCGACGTTGTCGCGCACGTTCTTGAGTTGTTCGGGCGTGCCGGCAAAGTCCGCTGCAATGATGTTGCCTCCCCGGAAGCCGTCCTCGACGACCTCGGTGTAACGCACGTTTGCCGTGAACAGGGAGGTCACCGAGCTGCGCTCGACGCCCTTGATGTAGAACACGTCCTCGGTGACCTTGCGCAGGGTGTCCATGAACTCCTTGGTGTAGATATCGCCGTCCCTTGCCCTGAGGGCGACGAGAATCTTGTTGGCGCCGCCGAAGTCGTTGCGGTATTCGAGAAAGGTCAGCATGTACTCATGCTTGAGCGGGATCATCTTGGTAAACCCGGCGCCCACCCGCAAGTGGCTGGCCGAATAGGCAAGCGCGATGGTTATCAGGATGAACAGCAGCAGCAGCGGCTTGCGCAGGTGAAATATCCAGTACGACACCCTGCCTACCCAGGTGTTGCTGAACTCGTGGGCTTGCAGGCCGATGTCGTCTGTCTTTCTTGGATCTGTATTCACGCCATCTCTCCCGTCGCTTCAGTCGTGGGTATTGCTTACTTGGCCAGGAGGGCTGCCGGCACGGGGGTGATGCCGCGGTCACCAACGACCAGCAGTTCCCCGTCGCTGCGCTTGAGGACGCTCGCGTAACCCCTGCCCGGCAGATTCTTCGTCTCGAAGCTCTGGCCGTTGTCGCGACTGAGCGCCAGCTTGCCGGAATTGCCGGCGAGCACGACCATGCCGTCGTCGAATGCCCGGCCACCGTTGAAGGCAACCTTGGTGCCGGTCTCGACCTTCTTCCAGGTGCGGCCGGCGTCGGTCGACCGGAAGACGTTGCCGCGCATGCCGAAGATCAGCGCGCTGCCATCGGCAGTCCGCAGACCGCCGAAGAAGGAGCCTTCATATGGCGAGTCAACTTTGGTCCAGGTCATGCCGCCGTCGGTCGACCGGGCGATGGTGCCCGATTCGCCGACCAGGACCAGCGCGTCGCCGAGCGCGATGACCTTCGCGATGTGCCGGTCGAAGCCTTCCTCAATCACATCACGACGGGTCCACGTGCGCCCTTCATCGGTTGACTTGAGAAAGAGGCCGAAGGCGCCGTAGGCAAGCAGCGTCTTGGCATCAAGCGCGGTCACGCCGAGCAGGGCGTCGGTCCCGGCATCCGGCACCTGCACCGACACCCAGGTCTGGCCACCGTCCTCGCTACGCAGGATGGTTCCGCCGTGGCCCACCGCCAGCCAAGTCTTGTCGTTGAGCGCGGTCACCGCAGTCAGGGTGCGCGTCGATGCGGTGCGCTGACTTGTCCAGTCCTTGCCGCCATCGGTGGATACGAAGACCGTCCCGCGCGCGCCGACCGCGACCGCGCGCTGGTCGGCGCGGAACGCGTCGAGCAGCAGGGTCCTGTCCTGCCTCATCGCGACTCTCGACACCACGAGCACGGGTTTCTCTTCGGCCTGCGCGGGCAGCGGCGTCACGAGAACACTGGTGAGGAGGGCCACCAGCGGCACCGTCATCAGTATTTTCTTCATCGGTTATCTTCTCGTTCGCGGAAAAAAAACGACCATCGACTGCTCGATGGTCGTCACTGCCCTCGGCATCAGGGCTTCAACCTGCCGGTCAGCGCGTGCCGCCGGCGCGTCGCAGGGCGTCGGGCTGGAAGTCCGACCACTTGGCCTTCTTGCCGAAAACGATGGGCTGCGAGATCTCGTTGTCAAGATGGGTGACCAGGTAATTGCCGTTGGTCAGGTCGTGCCAGGCCTGGACGCTGTGCCAGGGCACCAGGGCATCATAATTCTGGCGCAGGCCATGAATGCCGACGCGCCAGAGCTGGCCGCGCGTGTCGTAGGAATCCTCTTCGAGAACGTTCCAGCTGTCCTCGTCGAGATAGAAGGTGCGCTTGCCGTAGATATGTTTCTGGCCGGCCTTGAGCGTCGCCTCGACGACCCAGACGCGATGCAGTTCATAGCGCATCAGGTCGCTCTTGATCGTGTTCTTGTCGAGGATGTCGGTGTACTTGAGCTTCTTGTCGCCGATCTTGTACGTGTTGTACGGCACGTACATTTCCTTCTTGCCCACCAGTTTCCAGTCGTAGCGCTCAATGGAGCCGTTGTAGGCGAGATACTGGTCGGTCGTGCGCATGCCCTCGGTGCCATCAGCGATGTTGTCGAAAGCGAGATCCGGCGCGCGACGCACGCGACGCAGCCCCGAGTTGTAGATCCATGCCGAACGCGCGTCCTTGAGCTGGTCGATCGGTTCATGGACGAGATAGATCGTGCCGTCAAGCGTTGCCGGCGAAGTGAAACGGCCGAAGTAAGCGAACCCCATGTTGCCTTCCTGCGGCGGGTCGAAATTGGCGGCGGTTACCACGCGGTCGACGAAGGTGACCTTGTAGGTATCGCCGTTGGCGCGCACCGGGAACCAGACGTACGTGCGATCGTAGCCTCCGCCGGCATAGCGCAGGATGTGATTCTGGATTGCTTCCTCGCCGGTCTTGGGAACCGGGAACGGCACGTTGGAATGCACGCGGCCGATGATATGGCCATCTGTCATTTCGATCTTGGGCGCTTCGGCCCTGATCAGGTCGGTGGCTGCCTTGGGCAGCGCC
>DAOMFF010000015.1:0-4770 GCA_035429665.1 Azonexus sp. | reverse complement strand
GGTGCCGGCCAGCGCGGCTCCGCCGAGGAACCCGCAGCCGACTGCAACGGTCAGCAACTTCATTTGAAAATTCATGGGGTTGTCTCCTCCCGTCGATTATTGGTGTCAGAAGGTGGTGCTGAATGCAAGGCTCAGGTAGTCGCGATCCTTGAACGGGTCGTACTTGGCCTTGTCGAGGAAGGCCGTGTAGCCGAGGTCGATCGTGTACTTCTTCTGGTAGTCCGCCCGGAGGCCGAGGCCGAGGATCATGCGGTCCTTGATGAACTGCGAATCGACCGAGTAGCCGCTGACGTCGTGCGACCAGAAGACCGAAGGCGTCAGCGTGAAGCCGGTGTCGAAGGCGCCCGTGTAGTCGAGCGACGCCTTCAGGCGATAGCCCCAGGCCGTGCTGGTGGCGTAACCGTCGTTGTTGCAGCCGTCGCGCTGCGGGTTCCAGAGCGGACTTGCCGGGTTGCAGGTATTGCCATTATTGAAGGCGCCATTCCCTCCGTTCGATCCATAGCCGAAAATGAAGGCGCGGCCGTAGCGGACACCGTCGCGCTCGGCCTGATCGTTGGTATTCGATGCCCACTGCCCGGCGATTTCGGCGATGAACTGACCCTGCGTCGCCCCGAGCATGCTCGGCAGGATCTTGACGGTATTGACCTGCAACTGGGTCTTGTGGAAGCGGTCGTAGCCCTGGACGTAATTGTACGGGCCGGCGACAGTCGCACGTATCGCCCGCTGTGCCATGGGGCCGGTGGCGGTGAGCGCGCTGTACAGGATGTCATTGCCGTTGATCTGGACCGGCTGGTTGGGCGTGTATCCCAACTCGGCGCCGACCGACCAGCCGGCGATGTTGGTCGACAGTGTGGTGCCGAAAATGTTGATGCCGTCCGGGTATTCCCAGAAGCCGTTCGCTGCAATGACGCCTGCACCGGGGAACAATTGATTCAGGGCCAGAGAACGGGCAATCGGGTTGAAGGTTGCCTTTAATGCGCTTGGGAAGCTGCCCGGTATGCTTCCGTAGCCACCCGTGTAGGCCGAGACGATCGGCGTCCGCGAATTGATGCGCATGCCGTAGAGACCCCACTCCGAATCGATCGCTTCGATCGGCAGGCGCAATGCGACACCGAACTGGCCGGTATTCGAGCCGTCCTTGCCATTGGTCAGGGGGAAGTAAAAGCCATTCCGCAGCAGGGTCGGGGTATCAAGCTTCTGGCCGGGGTAGAGGGCCGTGGTTACCCCGGAACACCCAGTTCCCAATCTGGCATCGGTGGTGATCGCGAATTCGACTGGCGAATAGTAGCCGCCGCAACTGTCGACCAGGCTCTGCTCCCACTTGAACTGATAGAAGCCTTCGAGCGATGCGCCGCCGCCGAGAGCGATGTTGGCGTCGATGCTCCACACCGGCAGCAGCGCTTCCTTGACTTCGGTACCCGGCTTGCGCAGCGCCGGCAGGTTGACCGGGTTGAGCTGGTTGATGCCCTGGACGAAGAGACTTTCACCCCAGTTTACGACCTGGTTGCCGAGCCGGATCTGCAGTGGGGTGCCGACATCGAAGGTGTTGTAGACGTAGGCGTCGAGCAGGGCGATGCCCGAGTACTTGAGCAGGTCCGGCTGGCTGCTGTCGGAAAGCTCCTTGCCCTTGGCATAGCCGTTGTCGGCGTTGCCGTAGGGCCGGTTCTTGTTCTCCATGGCGACGTCGTACCAAGCCTTGACGCGGACGAAGGCGCCGAGGTCGCCCTTGCTGATCGCGAAGTCGGACAGGATCTGCAGCGGGGCATTGACCACGTCGCCTTTTTCATAGTTCAGGTTGCCGGCGTCGGTGGCGCTGCCGCCAGACCCGCCCTTGCTGCCGGTGAGACCGATGCGCGCGCCATCCGGATAGCTGTACAGGCCGGCGTACGGCCGCGTCATCCGCCAGTTGGCGCCGAAGGAAATGGTATTGTTCCAGCTGCCCTTGACCCCGTCCTCAAGGTCGAACTCGAATGCCAGGGTGCTGCCGCTGAAGGCGAGCAGCACGGCGGAAGCCAGTGCGGTGCGCACGGGCAGGCGTTGCATTGCGGTCTTGTTCACTTGGGTCCCCCTCCGGAATTGAACTGTCAGTCGCTGCGGCCGGCAATGCAATTACGCACTGATCAAGCGTTTGGCGCATGGTTGCTATCTATATATCGAAATCCGCCGGCGAGTCTAGCGGCGTGGGCAGGAGAAGCCACTCCCCCCGATGGGGGATATGCGTATAAGCAACATCCCCCGTTATAAGGGAGGACTTCTCGCCGCCATTGGCGGAGAATTATCGACTTTGAACAGTTCTGGCGGCGTTGTCTCGTGAACGCCAGCCGGCGCATGGGAGGAGACAGGAAATGCAGGAAAAGGCTTTTGTCGCCGGCGTCGGGATGGTGCCCTTCGGCAAGCCGGGTGGTAGCGACCCCTATGACGCGATGGCGGTGGCGGCGGTGCGCAGGTCGCTGGACAACGCGGGATTGAGCTACGCGGCGGTTCAGCAGGCGATCGTCGGTTATGTCTACGGCGACTCGACCTCGGGGCAACGCGCGCTTTACGAGGTCGGCATGACCGGCATCCCGATCGCCAACGTCAACAACAATTGCTCGACCGGATCGACGGCGCTCTTCCTGGCGCGGCAACTGGTTGAGTCGGGTGCGGTCGACTGCGTTCTCGCCCTCGGTTTCGAACAGATGCAGCCAGGCGCGCTGTCCGGGCAGTGGACCGACCGGCCATCGCCGTTCTCGCGCTTCAATGAATTGTGCGACGAGATCGCGCCCTACGATGTGCCGATTGCCTTGCGTTACTTCGGCGGCGCCGGCAAGGAGTACATGGAGCGCTACGGCGTCAAGCCGAACATCTTTGCCAGCGTGCGGGCCAAGGCCAGCCGCCATGCTGCCCGCAATCCGCTGGCGCTGTTCCGCAAGGTGGTGAGCGAGGAGGAAGTCATGGTGGCGCCGCTGGTCTTTCCCGAAGCCGGCATGACGCGGCTGATGGCCTGTCCGCCGACCTGCGGCGCGGCGGCGGCGATTCTCGTGTCGCGGCGCTTCGCCGACCGGATGAACCTCGACCGCCGGGTTTTCATCGCCGCCCAGGCGATGACGACCGATCGCCCGGGAACCTTCGACAAGCGCAGCATGATGGCGCTGGTCGGGGACGACATGACGCGCGAGGCGGCCGCCCAGGTCTATGCGCAAGCCGGGATCGGTCCCGAGGATCTCGACGTCGTCGAATTGCATGACTGCTTTGCGCAGAACGAGGTGCTCATCTACGAGGGGCTGGGCCTGTGTCCGGACGGCGGCGCCGAGAAGTTCGTCGCTGATGGTGACAACACCTACGGCGGTCGCATCGTGACCAATCCGTCGGGGGGGTTGCTGTCGAAGGGGCACCCGCTGGGGGCGACTGGCCTCGCCCAGTGCACCGAGTTGGTCGAGCAGTTGCGCGGCGAAGCGGGCGAGCGTCAGGTTGCCGGCGCGCGCCTCGGCCTGCAGCACAACCTCGGGCTGGGCGGCGCCTGCGTCGTCACGCTCTACCAGCGCGCAGACTGAGCGGGAGGGGCGATGATCGACAGAAGCCATGTCGGCCTGCAGTTGCCGGTGGTCCACTGGCCGGTGGAGAGAGGCCGGCTACTCGCCTTCGCCCGGGCGATCGGCGAAACCCGGCCGGAATACACCGACGAGGCGGCGGCGATGGCCGCCGGCCATCCGTCGTTGCTGGCGCCGCCGACGCTGTACTTCGGGGCCGAGCTCGACGCCGGGACCATCCAGGCAATGATGGAGACCTTGGGCGTGCCGATCGACCGGGTGCTGCACGGCGAACAGAGCTTCACCTATGAACGGCTGGTACATGCCGGCGACGTGCTGACCCTCCGCTCGAGCATCGCCGACATCAGCGAAAAGAAGGGCGGCAGGATGGAGTTCGTCACCAAGGTGACCAAGGTGACCAACCAGCGCGGCGAGGCAGTGGGCGAAATGCGCTCGGTCATCGTCGTCATGAACGGGTGAGCGCCATGGTCGGAGAACAAGAGATCGACGCCCCGGTCAGGGTGGGCGACGGGTTGCCGGAGCTGGTTCTGCCGGCGATCGACCGCGCCCTGCTGTGCCGCTTCGCCGGGGCTTCGGGAGACCTCAACCCGATCCACGTCGATATCGATTTCGCGCGGCGCGCCGGCATGCCCGACGTCTTCGCCCACGGCATGCTCGGCATGGCGTGGTTGGGGCGCCTGCTGACCGGATGGCGCCCGCAGGCCAGCCTGCGCTCGTTCAGCGTGCGCTTCATGGCGCTCACCCATCTCGGCAACCAGCCGGTCCTGCGTGGGCAGGTCGTCGAACTGCTGGAGGAAGACGGCAGGCCGCTGGCGCGTGTCGCGGTGGAAATGCTCAATCAGTACGGACAACTGAAGATACAGGGCGAGGCGCTGGTCGCGCTCGACTGAAGCGAATTCATCTAAAGCGGAGATCGAAATGGGAAAACTCGAAGGAAAAGTGGCGATCGTCAGTGGTTCGGGTCGTGGCATCGGCCGGGCGGTGGCCTTGAAGCTCGCGGCGGAGGGAGCCAGCGTGGTCATCAACGATCTCGACGCGGCGCCGGCCGAGCAGACGGTGGCCGAGATCGTCGCCGGCGGCGGCAAGGCGGTTGCCTGCATCGGCAGCGTTACCGCGCCGGATTTTTCCGAGCGCTTCGTGCAGACGGCGATCACGCACTTCGGCGGGCTCGACATCATCGTTAATAACGCCGGCTACACCTGGGACAACGTCGTCCAGAAGATGACCGACGAGCAGTGGT
>DAOMFF010000014.1:0-16035 GCA_035429665.1 Azonexus sp. | reverse complement strand
CGGCCGGCGCTTCCGGGTTCGCGCCAGCGACTGCTTCAGCCGCCAACGGCGAATTTTCATGTGGTCGCCGGAAACCAATACTTCCGGCACTGCCTGACCTTCGTACACCTCGGGCCGCGTGTAATGCGGACAATCCAGCAGACCCGATACAAACGAATCTTCCACCGCCGAAGCGGCATCTCCGAGCACCCCCGGCAACTGGCGGACGACGGCATCGATCAAGGCCATCGCCGGCAACTCGCCACCGGAAAGTACGAAATCCCCGATCGAAATTTCTTCATCGACACAACGCTCGATCACACGCTCGTCAATTCCTTCATAACGACCGCAAAGCAGGATCAGTCCTTCCTCACCAGTCGCCAACTGCATCACCCTTTTGTGAGTGAGCGATGTGCCCTGCGGCGAAAGGCAGATGACCCGGCTCTTTCCCAACCCTGCCTCACGCTGCCGCGCCTTGGCCGCCGCTATCGCCTTCCCCAGCGGCCCCGGCTGCATGACCATGCCCGGCCCGCCACCGAAGGGGCGATCATCGACCCTGCCCCAGGCATTCTCGGCAAAATCACGTGGATTCCAGCCTTGCCATGCCCAGCGCTGCTCTTCCAGCGCCCGGCGGGTGATACCGCTCTGCGTCACCGCAGAAAACATCTCCGGAAAAATGGTAATGCAGTCGAACCGGATCACCAGTCGCTGCCCCATTCCACACGGATCCGTCCCGCTTCCCTCTCCACCGTCTGAACCACCGCCGAGACAAACGGCAGCAGGCGCTCCACGCCATCGTCACCAACCACTCGCAACACCGCGTTGGCCCCCGTTTCGATCAACCCGGCAACCTGGCCAAGTCGTTCGCCAGCGGTGTTGATAACGTCCAGCCCGACCAGATCGGCCCAGTAAAACTCGCCCTCTTCAGTCTTCGGCAATGCAGCGCGTGGTGCCCCGACCAGAAGACCCTTCATTGCTTCGGCGACAGTGCGATCCGGAACGCCGTCAAGCAGAACCACCAGACCTTCACCGTGCATTTTCAAGGCCTTCAGGCCATATTCACGCCACGGCGCGCCTTCGGTGCCGACCCACCAGACCGGCATCTTGCCCCAGGCCAGGGGATCGTCGGCGAAGGGGTACAACCTGAGCCAGCCCTGCATCCCGTACGGGTCGGCCAGCCGCCCCAGAACGATGATGTCGCCGCCGGCCAAAATGCCGACTGCTTAAGCGGCCTGCTGGGCTGCGTGTTGTTTGACCAGGCGGGCAACGGTCGGCGACAACCGGGCGCCGTTCTGCTGCCAGTAGGTCAGACGATCGACAGCGACGCGCAGCCCTTCTGCACTGCCGGCGGCAACCGGATTGTAGAATCCGATACGCTCGACGAAACGTCCGTCACGGCGACTGCGAGAATCGGCTACAACCATGTTGTAAAAGGGACGCTGCTTGGCGCCGCTGCGGGCAAGGCGGATGACAACCATGGAAATTCTTTCGTTGCAAAAAAAGACCGGAGATTATATCGCCTAATCAAGAAAATTCAAGATCCACGACGACAAATCCGGGCAACACCGCTGGGGACGGAGAGGCGGAACGGATTTTTGCCGTTCCGACATGGCAAAAATCGCCATAATTGGCTATTCTGATCGCCCAAGATGTCTCACGACAACATGAATCCTTCCCGCGGGCCCGCCGATGGCAGAACCAAAGCCATTATGGAGTGGCTCGCCCTGGCAAACGGCAGAACCGGTTCCGACGACGCCGACCAGCTTCTCAGGCAGGTATTGCTGTTGCGCGGCGAGGCGGCGATTCACGCCGGACAGCGCACACACCTTCTCGACCTGCTTTTCGAGCAGGCCGAGAGGATCGTCCTGGCCCAGTTGCCATTGCTGCTTGACGTCACGCTGCCTGTCTCGCGCAAGGTCCGGCATAGAGTCGGCATCATCGAGGAATTCCTGGATGTACTGATTCAGGAGTATTTCAACACGCTCTCCGAGTTGTTCGACCCGCGGACGACTTCACCAGTACGTCCGCCGCAGGAAACCTTGCGGCGGATCATGACGTGCATTGCCTGGCACATCCGCATCAGCCACCTGGTTGCTTCGCCCAACGGGGTTGGAATCTGGCAACAACTCCATGCGGCTTACCGCAGCTCGCGCCGCCTTGGCCTCGCAGAAACGCCGGGTCCGGACGGCGAACCCGCGATCGAGCAGTTGTATCTCCATGTCCTGCTGGCCGCAATTGCCCAGCCGGCGTCGTTCTGCTCCAGCGAACTCGACTTCATTTCCAACTACATCGCGTCGTGCGTCCGGCCCGTCGACATCCTTGAGAACCCGCCGCTGGATCGCACCGGCGTCTTCTGGGTAGCCCTGGACAAGGACTTTCCGGCCCAGGCCCTAGCACGGCGCCTCCCGCCCAGTGACACGTTTGCCCTCTACTTTGCGTGCGACATTGTCGCCCGCGATACGCGGGAGCAACTCGCCGCTCTGGTCAAGGGAGCGCCAGCATCCAGCCTGGGGCTTCCGGATTTTGCGGATACGCCAGCCGGTCGTGGGGTATTGCGCCGGCTCGGTCTGCTCTGGGGCAGGCCGGCAACGCGCAAGTTCCAGCGTCGCCGCCAGTCATACCGGGTCAATCTCTGCGCCGGGCTCGAACAACTCTGGCAATTGATGCGGCACCCGGAAGCGGACGGCCCAATCAGCGAATGGATGGTGACCAACGAAAGTCCCGACGGCTACTCGCTGATGCACATGTCGGGCGAGACAACACATCTGCGGGTTGGCGACATTGCTGCCGTTCGGCCCAAGGGCGAACATGCTGCCGAGCCGGTTCAGAAGTGGCATGTGGGCATCGTGCGCTGGGCGGTATCGGAGAATCCGGAGCATATCGAACTGGGAATGCAGCAACTCGCCTCCGGCGCCATCGCCGCCCAGATCATCAGGCCTGTCGAACTCGAGGCGGGCAGGCTCTCCGCGCTTATCCTCCCTGAAATGCCCCCATTGCGCACCGGCCAAGCCCTGGTGGCCCCGACCGGACAACTGAAAGAACAGGAGAACCGTCTGATCGTCCTGGTCGAGCATGACAATGTCGAGATTCGCGAGGTCCGCCCAACGGCCCTGACCGAGCAGACCTCAAGCATCGAAGTCTTCAGCGTCGAGCCGGACGAGTCGGGCGAGCAGTCGTAGCGGCGATCAAGCCCCCGAACAGAACGACTGCCCAGCTCAGGTGCAGCCAGACCAGGAATACCGGGAACGCGGCGAAGGCGCCGTAAACGCTCTTCAGAATCGCGGAACTCGCCAGGTACCACTCAAAAAGCTTCTGCATGATGGCGAAGGCCAGCGAGGCGAAAAGACCGCCGAGCAATGCGCCGCGCCACGACACCGGCGCATTCGGCACTGCGTGGTACAAGAACGAAAAGAACATGCCAAGGACGGTCACCGAAATCGCCTTGAGAGACGCGCGGCGCACCCACTCCACGTCCTCGATGAAGCCGAGCGACGTGGTGACGGCAAACGAGACGGCGGCGGCCACGGCAGCCAGAACGAATGGCCACACGACTATCGCGAACAGATAGAGCTTGAGACGGGCCAGGAAGGGCCGCGGCTTGACCTGCCAGACGTGATTGAACGCGCGTTCGATGGTGTGCATCAGGATGAAGGCGGTGACGCTCAGGAAAGCGATTCCGGCTACGGTCAACTGCTGCGCACGGTGCGAAAAACGGGAAATGCTGCCGGAAATGGTGCCGGCCGCCCCGCTCGGCAGCAATGAACCCTGAATCAGCACTTCGAGTCGGGTCAGCAGCAGATTCAGATACGGAACGGCATCAGCGACCGACAAAATGAGCGTCACCAGCGGCACCAGCGCCATCAGCGTCGTGAATGCCAGGGCAGAACTGGTCTGCATCATGTTCTCGGTGTGGAAGCGGCGGAAGATCGTCCGCGGTACGCCCGGTTTGGGCGGTGACCGTCGGTATCGGGAGTGGGTCTGCATGGGGCCGTATAATAGCCGACCATGCATGACATCCTCGTTCTCTACTACAGCCACCGCGGCTCGGTACGCGCCCTCGCCGAGCGGATCGCGCG
This sequence comes from Azonexus sp., assembly GCA_035429665.1. Lineage (GTDB taxonomy): Bacteria > Pseudomonadota > Gammaproteobacteria > Burkholderiales > Rhodocyclaceae > Azonexus. The sequence goes on along the minus strand of DAOMFF010000014.1, from coordinate 11,980 downwards.
CGGGATCGAATCGGTTCCCGGCGTGCAGGCGCGGCTGCGCACCGTACCCCGGGTGTCGACCGTCTGCGAAGTGGCTGAGGCTGCCGTCCCGGACTCCGGCGCGCCTTACGTCGAGGCGGCGGACCTCAACGAATGCATTGGCCTAGCGCTTGGCAGCCCGGTCCGCTTCGGCAACATGGCGGCACCGATGAAGTATTTCTGGGACGGCACCATCGCCGCCTGGCAAAACGGCACACTGGTCGGCAAGCCAGCCTGCGTATTCACGTCGAGCAGCAGCCAGCACGGCGGCAACGAAGCAACCCTGCTGTCGATGACCCTGCCGCTGATCCACCACGGGATGCTGGTCATGGGCCTGCCGTTCACCGAGCCGGATGTCAGTCACACCCAGCAGGGCGGGACACCCTATGGCGCCAGCCATGTCGCCGGTGCTGGCGGCAACCCGCTACTTTCCGACGCCGAAAGCCGGCTCGCCTTCGCCCAGGGGAGGCGGCTGGCAAATATTGCCCTGAAACTGGGTCGACCGTGACAGCCGGACGTTATCAGTTCATTGCCAGCGCCAGCCTGATCGCCCTGATTTTCCTCTGCCTCGGCTGGGAACTCTGGTGGGCGCCGCTCAAGCCGGGCGGCTCCTGGATGACCCTCAAGGCGGTATTCCTGCTGGCGCCGCTGTTCGGCATCCTGCGTGGCAAGCGCTACACGTACAAATGGATGTCGCTGTTCATCCAGTTCTACCTGCTCGAAGGATTGACTCGCGCCACCAGCGACAGCGGGCTTTCACAAAAACTGGCTATCGCCGAAACCGCGCTGGCGGCAGTCGTCTTCGTATCGACAATCCTCTACATCCGTGCAACGCGCCCATCCGGGGAAAAAAAGGCAGTTCAGTCGATCTGAAGCTGCCAATCTGAGTCGAGCCGGGATCGGTCAGACATCGCCCTGGGCACGCACCCGGTCGAGACTCGAGTGCAGCTTGTTCAGCGCATTCAGGTAGGAACGCGCCGAGGCGATGACGATGTCGGTATCGGCGCCATTGCCATTGACGATCCGGCCAGCCTTGGCCAGACGGGTCGTCACTTCACCCTGGGCATCCGTGCCGGTGGTAATGGCATTGACCGAATAGAGAAGCAGTTCGGCGCCGCTTCCGGCGATACTCTCGATTGCCTTGAACGTGGCATCGACCGGACCGCCGCCACCAGCCTCACCCTTGCGCTCGCTGCCGCCGACACTCAGGATCACCCTGGCATGCGGCATTTCGCCGGTCTCGGAACACACGTGCGAATAGATCAGCTTGTAATGCTCGTGTTCCGGCGTCACCAGCTCGTCCGAGACCAGTGCATTGAGGTCTTCGTCGAAAATCTCGTGCTTGCGATCGGCCAGTTCCTTGAAGCGCGCAAATGCGGCATTAAGCGCCTCGTCGCTTTCCAGTTCGATGCCGAGTTGCTGCAGGCGGGCCTTGAAGGCGTTGCGCCCCGAATGCTTGCCGAGAACGAGCTTGTTCTGGGCCCAGCCGACGTCCTCGGCGCGCATGATTTCGTAGGTTTCCCGATGCTTGAGGACGCCATCCTGATGAATGCCGGCTTCGTGAGCGAAGGCATTGGCGCCGACGACCGCCTTGTTCGGCTGCACGGGATAACCGGTGATCTGCGATACCAGCTTTGAGGCCGGAACGATCTGCGTCGTGTCGATCCGCGTCTCCACCGGAAAGACGTCACTGCGCGTACGCACCGCCATCACCACCTCTTCCAGCGAGGCATTGCCTGCCCGCTCACCGAGGCCGTTGATCGTGCACTCGACCTGGTGGGCGCCTGCCAGAACCGCGGCCAGCGAATTGGACACCGCCAGCCCGAGATCGTTATGGCAATGCACCGACCAGATCACCCGGTCCGAATTGGGCACGCGCTCGATCAGCTGGCGCATGGTTTCGGCGTACTGGAACGGGATGTTGTAACCCACGGTGTCCGGAACGTTGATCGTGGTCGCGCCCGCCTTGATCACTTCCTCGAATATCCGACACAAAAAGTCGAGATCCGAACGACCGGCATCCTCGGCGGAAAACTCGACGTCATCGGTATACTCGCGGGCCCAGCCGATGGCCCTGACCGCCTGCTCGACGACCTGATCCGGGCTCATGCGCAGCTTCTTTTCCATGTGGATGGGCGAAGTGGCAATGAACGTATGGACGCGCCCCGATTTTGCCGGCCTGATTGCCTCGCCAGCCTGGCGGATGTCGTTTTCGTTGGCGCGCGCCAGCGAACAGACGGTCGACTCCTTGATCGCGTGGGCAATCGCCTGGATGGAATCGAAATCGCCGGGCGAAGCCGCTGCAAAGCCGGCCTCGATCACGTCCACCCGCATCTTCTCGAGTTGGCGGGCAACGCGGAGCTTTTCTTCCCGGGTCATCGAAGCGCCGGGACTCTGCTCGCCGTCACGCAGGGTGGTGTCGAAGATTACCAGATGCTGTTTCATTTTCTGCTCCGAAGCGTCAAAGGCTCCTGCGCTTGAACATGCCGACTAGAGCCAGCACATAGCCAGACAAACCGTAAAGGACAAAGAACCCGAACAGGGCGATTTCAGGGCTGTAGGCAACCAGGGCGAAACCCAGTGCAATGGCCGCCACCACAAAAAACGGCACGCTCTTGCGGAGGTTGATGTCCTTGAAGCTGTAGTAGCTGACATTGGAGATCATCGTCACGCCGGCAAAAATCGTCAGCCCGCAGGCCAGCCAGCGCACGTCGCTGCCAGGAATGCCAGTCTCGATCATTACCCAGACCAGGCCGGCCACCAGCGCAGCCGCAGCCGGCGAAGGCAGGCCCTGGAAATAGCGCTTGTCCATGACTTCCAGCGTGGTATTGAAACGGGCCAGACGCAGGGCCGCGCCAGCACAGTAGATGAAGGCGGCTATCCAGCCCAGCCGGCCTAGATCGCGCAAGGCCCATTCATAGATCACCAGCGCCGGCGCCGCGCCGAAGCTGACCATATCGGACAACGAATCGTACTCGGCACCGAAGGCAGACTGGGTATGCGTCAGACGTGCCACGCGTCCGTCGAGGCCGTCGAGCACCATGGCGATGAAAATGGCCATCGCCGCCCGCTCGAAGTCGCCCTGCATCGCCTGGACGATGGCGAAGAAGCCCGCAAACAGCGCCGCCGTGGTGAACAGGTTGGGCAGCACATAAATACCGCGCCGCTTGAGTTCCGGATTGAACAGGGCTTTACGGGGCTTGAGTTCGGTCATGGGTCACTACTGAATTGACGACAGCAAAAGGATACACCGTGCGCCGTCCATCTCCGCAAACAACAAGGGCGGTGCAGATTTCTACACCGCCCTTGCCAGGGGAGGCCAAGCACAAGCGCCAGCAACGATGCCTGTCGAGCCTGCTGTTACCTAGATCAGTTTCTGGACTGGTCGACGAGCTTGTTCTTCTTGATCCAGGGCATCATGTCGCGTAGCTTCTCGCCGACCTGTTCGATCGGGTGAGCAGCGGTCAGGCGTCGACGAGCGGTCATGGCCGGATAATTCGTGCGCCCTTCAAGGATGAACATCTTGGCGTAATCACCCTGCTGGATGCGCTTCAGGGCGTTGCGCATGGCGGCCCGGGACTGCTCGTTGATGACCTCGGGACCGGTCACGTACTCGCCATACTCCGCGTTGTTGGAGATCGAGTAGTTCATGTTGGCGATGCCGCCCTCGTACATCAGGTCGACAATCAGCTTCAGTTCGTGCAGGCACTCGAAATAGGCCATTTCCGGCGCATAGCCGGCTTCCGTGAGCGTTTCGAAGCCCATTTTGACCAGCTCGACGGCGCCGCCGCAGAGCACTGCCTGTTCGCCGAACAGGTCGGTTTCGGTTTCTTCGCGGAAGTTGGTTTCGATGACTCCGCCCTTGGTGCCACCGTTGGCCGCAGCGTACGACAGGGCGATGTCCCTGGCCTTGCCGGTCCTGTCCTGATGGACGGCAATCAGCGATGGCACGCCTCCCCCCTTCAGGTACTCGGAACGCACGGTGTGGCCCGGCCCCTTCGGCGCAACCATGATGACGTCGACATCATCGCGCGGAACGACCTGGTTGTAATGGACGTTGAAGCCGTGGGCAAATGCCAGTGCCGCACCTTTCTTCAGGTTGGGCGCGACTTCTTCGCTGTACACCTGCGGAATGTTTTCATCCGGCAAGAGCATCATGACGACGTCTGCCACCTTGACGGCCTTCCCTATTTCTTCAACCTTGAGGCCGGCGGCTTCGGCTTTCTTCCACGAAGCGCCACCCTTGCGCAGACCGACGGTGACCTTGACGCCGGAATCATTCAGGTTCTGCGCGTGGGCGTGGCCCTGGGAACCATAGCCGACGATGGTGACCTTCTTGCCCTTGATCAGGGAGAGGTCGGCATCCTTGTCGTAATAGACTTTCATGAAATCCTCGTAATGTGCAAATAGTCAGACTTTGAGAATACGGTCGCCGCGACCGATGCCGCAGACCCCGGTACGAACGGTTTCAAGAATCAGGCCGGCATCCAGTGCCGCGATGAAGGAGTCGAGCTTGGAACTGGATCCGGTCAACTCGATAACGTAGGTCGTTTCCGTAACATCGATGATGCGGCCACGAAAGATGTCAGCCATGCGCTTCATCTCCTCGCGATCCTTGCCGGTGGCGCGAACCTTGATCAGCATCAGTTCGCGCTCGACGTGGGCTGCTTCGGAAAGGTCGACCACCTTGACCACGTCAATCAGCTTGTTGAGTTGCTTGGTGATCTGCTCAAGCACTTCGTCCGAACCCCGGGTCAGGATGGTCATCCGCGACAGCGATGAATCTTCGGTCGGCGCCACGGTCAGCGATTCGATGTTGTAACCGCGGGCCGAGAACAACCCGGCCACACGGGAGAGAGCGCCCGATTCGTTTTCGATCAGGATGGAAATGATGTGTCGCATAGTCTGTTCCTCCCCCGCTTACAGTTCTTCAGCGAGGATCATTTCGGTCAGGCCCTTGCCAGCCGCAATCATCGGGAAAACATTGGCCGCCGGATCGATGATGAAATCCAGGAACACCAAATCGTCCTTGTGCTCGGTGAAAGCCTTGCGCAACGCCGGCTCGACGTCCTCCGGCTTCTCGATCTTCATGCCGACGTGGCCATAGGCTTCTGCGAGCCTGACAAAATCCGGGAGCGAGGTGACGTAGGATTCCGAGTAGCGTTTCGAATAGAACATTTCCTGCCATTGACGGACCATGCCCAACATGCCGTTATTCAGATTGATGATCTTGATCGGCAGACCGTACTGCTTGCAGGTCGACAATTCCTGGATGCACATCTGGATCGAGCCCTCGCCAGTGACACACGCCACTTGGGCACCCGGATGAGCCATCAGCACACCCATGCCATAAGGCAGGCCGACCCCCATCGTACCCAGACCGCCGGAGTTGATCCAGCGGCGAGGCTGGTCGAAATGGTAGTACTGGGCGGCGAACATCTGGTGCTGACCGACGTCGGAGGTAATGAAGGCATTGCCACCTGTCACCTCGTAGAGCTTTTCCATCACGTACTGCGGCATGATCATCTGATCCTGCTTGTAGCGCAGGCTATCGCGACCGCGCCATTCGGCGATCTGCTTCCACCAGTTGCCAAGTTCCGGATTGGCCTTGAACCCGGCAGCGGCCAGTTTGATCATTTCTTCGAGCACATCCGCCACATTGCCGACGATGGGCACGTCGACCTTAACACGCTTGGAGATCGACGACGGGTCAATGTCGATGTGGATCACGCGGCGCTTTTCCTCGCCGAAATGCTCCGGGTTGCCGATGACCCGGTCGTCGAAGCGCGCACCGACGGCGAGGATCACATCCGCATAGTGCATCGCGTTGTTGGCTTCATAGGTGCCATGCATGCCGAGCATGCCCACAAACTGCGGATCGGTGGCCGGATAACCGCCGAGTCCCATCAGCGTATTGGTAACCGGGAAGTTCAGCCGGCGCGCCAGTTCCGTCAGTTGGGGCGCTGCGTCCGAGAGGATTACGCCGCCGCCGGTATAGATGATCGGACGCTTTGCCTCCTGAAGCATCTGCACGGCCTTCTTGATCTGGCCGAGATGCCCCTTGACCACCGGGTTGTAGGAGCGCATCTGGATCGACTTCGGATACTCGAACTCGCAGACCTGGGCGGTAACATCCTTCGGGATATCCACCACCACCGGGCCAGGACGGCCGGTCGCCGCAATATGGAACGCCTTCTTGAGCGTCAGCGCCAGGTCCCTGACGTCCTTGACCAGGAAATTGTGCTTGACACAGGGACGGGTAATGCCCACCGCGTCACATTCCTGAAAGGCATCCTGACCGATGTAGGCCGTCGGCACTTGGCCGGTGATAACCACCACCGGAATCGAGTCCATATAGGCGGTGGCGATACCCGTGACCGTATTGGTGACCCCGGGACCCGAAGTCACGAGAGCGACACCGACCCTTTGCGACGATCGCGAGTAAGCGTCGGCAGCATGGACGGCAGCCTGCTCATGGCGGACCAGGATGTGCCTCACCTGATCCTGCTTGAAGAGTGCATCGTAAATGTGCAGAACGGACCCCCCGGGGTAACCGAATACACACTCGATCTTTTCTTCCTGCAGGCACCTGACTACAATTTCCGCACCACTGATCATCATTCTTGAGCCCAATTAAGCTGTTGCCTGAAAAACGTGTAACCTTAAAGCAGTGACCCTGTTCGGTCAAGGCGTTACAGCATAACCACAGCCTTTCCAAGGCCTTTCAACCGGAAGAGACAACCCTGGCCACACCCAACGAACTGGCTTTTTTTCTTGAATCCGTTGAACGGCGCGCGTTCAAGCAGGCGATGTTTGCCGTGCGCGAACAGGAAAATGCCCTCGATATTGTCCAGGACAGCATGCTCAAGCTCGCCGAAAAATATGGCGATCGTCCGGCTGACGAGTTTCCGATGCTCTTTCAGCGCATCCTGCAGAACACGATTCGCGACTTCTATCGGCGCAGCAAGGTTCGCTCGATGTGGACGACAGTTCTGTCAGCATTCTCGCCTGACGACGACGATGACCACGACCCGCTGGAGACCCTGGCCGCGGATGAGGGCCCGCATGGTCCGCGCACGCCGGAAGGTCAGCTTCTCCAGGCCCAGACCTTGACCGCAATCGAAGATGAGATAAAAAAGTTGCCGGCACGTCAACGAGAAGCCTTTCTCATGCGTTACTGGGAAGACATGGACGTCGCTGAGACCGCAGCGGCGATGGGCTGCTCAGAAGGCAGCGTCAAGACCCATTGTTCGCGCGCCACCAACGCGCTGGCAACCGCCCTGTCGGCAAGAGGTATCAAGCTATGAACGAAGAACGTTATGCATCGCGGGTTCGGCAGGCGCTGAACCATGGACTGAAAGACATCCCACCGGCCTCCACGCGGAGACTAGAGGCGGCACGCCATCTGGCGCTGTCGCGCCAGAAGCAGGAGGTTTCCCAGTTGATACTGGCCGGCAAGCACAGTCACGGCCGTTTCCATTTCATGTCGGAAAATCGCTACCTGCGGCAAATACTGGCCGTCCTGGCGCTGTTGCTCGGCATGTGGATTTCTTTCTACCTAGACAGTGTAAAGTACGTTACGGCACTTGAAGAAGTGGACAGTGCGTTACTTTCCGATGACCTCCCCCCCGAGGCCTTTCTGGATAACGACTTCTTCAAATGGTTAAAAGACGACACATCGGCGGAGTAATCCTCGGGCTGGCTCTGGTCGGAACACTTGCCGCCGAGCCGCCAACCACCGCAGTCATAGGCACTCCGCCGCAACCCGGCTGGAGCCTTCTAAGCGCACAGCAAAAAGCCATACTGGCACCACTCGCGGCGGAATGGGACAAACTGGACAATGTTCGCCGCAAGAAGTGGCTGGGAATCGCCGAGCGCTATCCCGGCATGAAGCCGGAAGAGCAGCGACGCATGCAGGATCGTATGCGCGAGTGGGCGATTCTGACCCCCGAACAGCGTGCCAAGGTTAGGGACAGCTACAAGGAGTTCAGCCAGCTCCCTTCGGAGCAGAAGCAGACGGTCAAGCAGAAGTGGGAGGCCTATTCGAGTCTGCCTCCCGAGGAGCAGCAGCGCTTGCGCCAGGAAGGCAAGTCGTCCAGGCTTCTTGCGCCGCCACCGGTCGCCGAGCCAGCACCACCTCCTCAGGAGCAGGTTGCGGGGGAGGCGGAAAACACGGCGACTGCCCAGCAACCTGCCGAGCCCGCGAAGAATTGATGACCTATGCTATGCCCGGCATCGGGCGCCGGCTCGCGAGCTTGCTGTATGAGAGTCTGGTCGTATTTGCCGTGCTGTTGATCGGTTTCCTGTTGCCGCAGATCCTGCTGTCAGGATTTGGCCTTGTCATGGCGGGCAGGTTGCTATGGCTGCATGTGCTGGTGCTGCTGATGGTCTATTTCGTATGGTTCTGGCTCAATGGCGGGCAGACGCTGCCCATGAAGACCTGGAAACTGCGTCTTGTCGGTGCCGATGGGCGAAGACCAAGACCAATGCAAGCCCTGTTACGCTATCTGGCTGCGTGGCCCAGTATCCTGTTGTGCGGCTTCGGGCTGTTCTGGGCGTTGTTCGACAAGGACCGGCAATTCCTGCATGACCGCATCGCCGGCACTTGCATCATCTTCGCCGAAGGGCGATGAGTACTCCGCCTCAGCGGCGCTCGACCCACCACAGCATCACGATGGCTGCCAGCAGGAACATTGCCGAGGGCGCTACGGCGCTGGCAAAAGGCGGCCACGAGTTGATTGCGCCGAGATTCGAGAAAAGGCCGTTGAGCATATAGAAGAGGATGCCGAACATCACGCCAACGAAAAGTTTCAGGCTAACCCCGCCGACCCGGCTGTGCGAGTACCCGAAGGGCAACGCCAAGGCCACCATCACGAAGGCTGTCAGAGGATACACCAGCTTTTTCCAGATCGCGATCTCGTAACGGTCAGTCTTCTGCCGGTTCTCCGACAAATGCTGCAGATAACCCGACAGCCCGACGAGTGACATCCGGTCCGGTGACACCATCAATGTCGACAACAACTCCGGGGTGACCGCCGACCTCCACTCGTCCGTCTCCATCCGCTCGACCCGTGCCGTATCGCCTTCAAGTATCGTCCGCACGACACCGTGCAAGAGCCAGTATTCCGGCGGACTGAAAATCGCCTCTCGGGCTTCGGTAACCGACTCGAGCGCGTTCGCCGCGTCGAACTTGTAAATGCGGACAAACTGCAGACGCCCATCGGGAGTTGCAAAACGGACGTTGATGAAACTTCGTCCGTCCTTTAGCCAGAGGCCGGTCATGAAGCCATGCTGTGCGATAACCCTGCTCAACGCCCGCGCTCGCAGTTCCTGGGCATGACGTTCGGACACCGGCGCCAGCACCTCGCCGACCAGCATGGTGAGCAGTGCCAGCAGTCCGGCAACCCTAAACAGGGTCAGCAGCAGATCGCGCGTCGCCAACCCGGAGGCGCGGAGCACTGTGATTTCGGAATGCCGGGCAAGCGTGGAAAGCGCATAAAGAGTGCCGATCAGCGCCGCGATCGGAATCAGTTCGTAAACCAGCCCCGGAAGACCCAAGGCCACGAAAATGACGGCGTGACTAAACTGATAGCCGGCTTTTCCGACATTGGGCAGTTCATTGACCAGATTGAAGAAACTGAAGAGTGCGAGGAATGCCGCGAGCACCAGAAAAATGGCTGCAAATGCCTCGCGCATCAGGTAACGCTGGTAGAGATGCAGGTGGAACATCAGACGCCCCTTCTCTGCCACGGCATCAATACCGCGATCCGCCTGTAGAACAGCAGCAACAGCGGCAGTGTCATCAGGGCATGAGCCGCCCAAACGCCAATCGAGAACGACAGCTTGCCCTGCGCGACCCAAGCCTGGCTGAGCGACATCAGGTTGTTGTAGATGGCGTAGATCAGAATGGCGATCAGCATGTTGGCGGAACGGCCGGCGCGCGGATTCACATAGGAAAGGGGAATTGCCATCAGCGCAAGGATGATGGCGGATACCGGCATTCCGATCCGCCACAGCAACTCCCCACGCGCCTGTTTGCTGGTCTCGCGCACCAGTTCGGTGAGTGGCAGGCGGCTCGGAGAACGTTCCCCCGGCTTGATCTCGCCATCCTCGGTGCGGACCTTGTAGCGCTCGAAATCCATGACCTTGAACCGCGGCGTTCCCGGCTCGACCTCGTAACGTCGGCCATTTTCCAGAACCACGAAGCGGTCGCCGTTGGGCTCGATTTCCTGATAACCGGTATCGGACATCACCACGCCCAGTTTGCCCTCCTGCATTGACGCGACAAAGACATTGCCGACCCTGCTTGCATCGTCAGCCAGTGACTCGACGAAGATCACGCGTTGCCCGCTCTTGGCTTCGCGGAACAGGCCCGGCGTCACCTGCGAGACATCGCTGCGCGCCGAGAGGCGCTGCTTGTATTCATCCGCGTTGTGTTGGGCCCAGGGAGACAGGAAGCCGGATAGAACTGCAATGGCCAGCACGATCGGCCAGGCAAACTTTAGTACCGGGCGAATCCAAGCCGTCAACGGCTGGCCGCAGGAGAACCAGACCACCATTTCCGAATCACGGTAAGCGCGCGAGAGCGTAAGCAGAATCGCGACGAACAGCGTCAGGGAGAGCAGTACCGGCATGAAATTCAGGGTCGCGAAACCGAGCAGCGACGCCACCGCCTCGGGCGCGGTTTTTCCACCTGCGGCTTCCTTCAACAAGCGAATGAGTTGCGTTGAGAGGAGGATCGCCAGCAGGGCGACACCGATGCCGGATGCTGCTTGGGCCAACTCGCGCCGCGCGGCGCGCTCGAATATCATGCTTTGACGAAACCAAAAAAATGCGAGGATAATCCTGCGGATATTGAGATATCCATCACTGGAGCAGCAAGTGGAATTTAGCATAAAAAGCGGCAGCCCTGAGAAACAGAGAAGCGCTTGCGTCGTCGTCGGGGTTTTCGAGTCAAGAAAGCTTACCCTGCCCGCCGAATTGGTGGACAAGGCTGCCGGCGGCTACATTTCCGACGTCGTCCGGCGTGGGGACATGGAAGGCAAGGCCGCGTCCACCCTGCTGCTGCACAATGTTCCCGGCACACTCTGCGACCGTGTCCTGCTGGTTGGCCTCGGCAAGGAAAAGGAGTTTCACGAGAAGGAATTCATCAGCGCCATCCGCGTCGCCGTCAAGAAGGTTGACGAGACAGGGGCTTTCGACGCGTCCCTCTTCCTGACCGAATTGCCCGTCAGGAAGCGGAGCGTCGCCTGGCGCGTGCGTCAGACAGTGATGATCGCACTGGAAGCCACGTACCGTTTCGACAAGTTCAAGAGCAAGAAGGACGAGGTACGCCGCCCATTACGCAAGTTGACACTGGCAGTGGAGCGGCGAAATGAACATGGGCAGGCTGAACAAGGATTGGCACAAGGAATTGCAATCGCCGAGGGGATGGCCGTGGCGAAAAATCTCGGCAACCTGCCACCGAACATCTGTCACCCGGCGCATGTGGCCGAGCAGGCCCAGGCGATGGCGCGGGAATTCAACCTGGAATGCGAGGTTCTCGAGCGCGCCGACATGGAAAAGCTCGGCATGCACTCCCTGCTCGCAGTTGCCGCCGGTTCGCACCAGCCGCCCAAGCTGATCGTGCTCAGCTACCGGGGCGCCACGGCTGGAGAAAGGCCTGTCGTCCTGATCGGGAAGGGTGTCACTTTCGATACCGGTGGCATTTCGTTGAAACCGGCAGCCGAGATGGACGAAATGAAGTACGACATGTGCGGTGCCGCCGGCGTACTGGGTACCCTGCAGGCGGTCGCGCGGCTGAAGTTGCCCATCAACCTGACGGTCATTGTCCCGGCTACCGAAAACATGCCCGGTGGCGGGGCCACCCGCCCGGGTGACATCGTCACCTCGATGTCCGGACAGACGATCGAAATCCTCAACACCGATGCCGAAGGCCGCCTGATCCTGTGCGATGCGCTGA